>CABMDX010000283.1 GCA_902385025.1 uncultured archaeon
AAGAAGATGAGGTGATAACGGTAGCGGGAGAATATGAGACTCTCATACCAATCGATGAGTACCTCGCCGCAGGCGTGCATATCGGTACTCAGCAGAAGACGAATGACATGATGCCCTACATTTATAGGGTGAGGACAGACGGCTTGTATGTCCTGGATGTCCAATCCACGGATAAGCGCATCAGGCTGGCGGCTAAATTCCTGGCCAAATATAATCCGGCAAATATCCTTGTGGTGTCCGCCAGGCAATACGGCCAGAGACCTGCAACCATGTTCGCTAAAGCCATTGGAGCCGGTGCGAATGTAGGCAGATTTGTGCCAAATACCCTGACAAACCCGGCCTTCAGAGGCTTCATCGAGCCCGATGCACTCATTGCCACTGATCCCAGCGGCGATGCCCAGGCAGTAAACGAGGCTGTGGATGTAGGCATACCGGTGATCGCTCTATGCGATACCAACAACATGACCTCCAATGTTGACCTGGTGATTCCCACCAACAACAAAGGCAGGAAGGCTTTAACGCTCATCTACTGGCTCCTGGCCCGCCAGGTTCTGCGTGAACGCGGCGAAGAGGACAGGTTCAAATACACTATCTCGGACTTCGAGATGGAGTTTTGATCCATGCGGCTTCCGGCTGTTGCAGGTCAGTTCTATCCTTATAGTGGAGCGGAGCTGAAAGCACAGTTGGAGCGAATGATGCCTCAATCTGCCCCGATCCAGGTGCTTGGGGTAGTAGTCCCGCATGCCGGATATGTCTATTCCGGGCAAGTTGCAGCCGAGGTTTATTCCCGCCTGCCTAAAAGAGATACCTACGTGATCCTGGGCCCAAATCATCACGGCCTGGGGTCTCCAGTGGCGCTCTCGCGCGACTCCTGGAAGACGCCGCTAGGTGTCGTGCAGCCTGATTTGGAGCTTGCTGAGGCTCTTGGCGGATCCATCATCGACTATGATGAAGTGGCCCATTTGCATGAGCATTCCATAGAAGTCCAGATTCCTTTTCTTCAAGCTCGATTCGCGGATTTCAAGATTCTTCCCATCTGCATGGGAATGCAGGATGAAGAGACTGCTGTGGAGATCGGCAGGGAGCTTGCCAGAGCTATCCAGAAGCTTGGCCGCCAGTGCGTCATCATTGCCAGCAGCGATTTTACACACTACGAGCCTCAGGAGATCGCAAGGAAGGTCGATGCCCGGCTGATAGAAGCTATTTTGAATATGGATGTTCCCGAGCTTTATGCCAGGGTTTATCGATATAATGCTACAGCATGCGGCTTTGGCCCAATAGCTGCGGCCATCACGGCTTTAAAGGGTGCTGCAAGCGGCAAATTGCTCAGATACGCTACCAGTGGAGACGTCAGTGGCGATTACAGTCAGGTAGTTGGGTACGGAGCGATTGTATTCACTTGAGGGGGACCTTTTTTGACTTCGGCATCAGCTCCCGGTAAGGTAATCCTCTTCGGAGAGCATGCTGTAGTTTCCGGGGCTGCAGCTCTCGGCGGTGCCGTAGACCTGCGAGCAAAGGTCACTGTTGAGGATCTGCCCGGCAGTCTCACGATTTCCGCTGATGATCTGATACTCCGGGGTTTTTCCCTGGATCTGGTCTCAGGCCGTATTGCTTCTGCTGAGGCTTTGAATGCCGTCAGATATGTCCGGGCAGCTCTGCAGGAATTTGAGGCCCGCGATCTTCGCGTAAAAATTGAATCAGAGATTCCTCTGGCCGCTGGCATGGGCTCTTCTGCTGCCATAGTGGTTGCAACAGTAGCAGCTCTCAATATGCATCTGGGCCTTGCGCTTGGCACAAAGGATATAGCGCAAATCTCTCATATGATAGAGAAAAAGGTTCAGCAAGGCTATGGCAGTCCCATGGATACTGCGCTTGCAACCTTTGGCGGCTACCTGCTCGTATCCACAAGTGTCATGCCTATCGATCTACCAGCGCTTGATATCGTTGTGGGATACACCGGTATTCCACATGATACCAGGTCCGAGGTCGAGAAGGTGCAGAGTCTTCTGGCGCGCTATCCTGACATTGTAGCTCCTATATTCCAGGCCATCGGCTCAATCTCGGCAAGAAGTGTGCCTCTGATACGGGACAGGAAGCTTCTGGAGCTGGGCGAATTGATGAATGTCAACCACGGCCTTCTGGAGGCTGTGGGCGTGGGAAGCAGAGAGCTTTCCGAGCTGGTTTATGCGGCCCGGGGTGCTGGCAATGCAATCGGGGCCAAGCTTACAGGGGCAGGCGGAGGCGGCTGTATGATCGCGCTGCCAGGGCCAGCCGGAGCAGAAGCGCTGATGGTGGCTTTGCGGCAGGCAAAGGGTCTTGCTTATTCCGTTAAAACGGGCTGTGAGGGCATGAGGATGGAGGTAGGCAAATAGAATGAAAGTCCTGAAGATCGGAGGCAGTATCCTGACCGATAAGGTTCGTGCCTCTGCCGTCCGGCAAGATGCAATTTTGCGCGTGGCCCAGGAAATCGCTTCCAGTCCGGAAAATATGGTGCTGGTACACGGTGCAGGATCTTTTGGACACATTCCCGCCCAAAAATATGGCCTGCCCCATAGCTTCAATCCAGAAGGACTGTGGGTCACCCATCGCTCAGTGGCCAGGCTGAATGATCTGATGGTGGAGGCCCTCTGCGAGGCAGGAGTGCATGCCCTGCCAGTTCATCCCTTCTCCAGCCTCGTCCTTCGGGACGGCAGAATAGACAGCTTTAACCTGGAGCCGATATTCCAGATGCTGCAGAACGGTCTTATGCCGGTGTTGCATGGTGATGTTGCCATGGATCTGACGCGCAAGGCGGGAATAGTCTCAGGAGATCAACTTGTGCCTTATCTTGCCAGGGCCTTTGGCGCGGATGTGGCCGCAGTGGGGTGCGATGTTGATGGTGTGCTTTTCCAGGGACATGCTCTTCCATTGATCACCAGGCATACACTCCATGAAATCGATTGCGAATTGGGCGGCAGTGCTGGCGTGGATGTGACAGGCGGAATGAAAGGGAAGCTCCTGGAGCTGCTTGATCTTGCTGATAGGGGGATTGAGTCCGTAATCTTCAATGCCTCAAAAAATGGCAACATATCTCGCGCCCTTCAGGGAGAGCCGGTGGGAACAAGAGTGGGGCGATCGAATTGACAACCTCCAGCCGCAAGCTCGACCACATCAGGATCTGCCTGGAGAATCCGGTTGAGGCAGATTGCAGGCCCTTTGAAGATCTGGTGCTGATCCATAGGGCCCTGCCGGAGATAGATGAGGCGGATATCGACATGAGCTGCCGGTTCCTGGGAAGAGAGCTGAAAGCGCCGCTTCTCATCAGCGCCATGACTGGCGGCCATCCTGATGTATTAAAGATAAATGTCCGCCTGGCAAAAGCAGCCGAGGAGGCGGGCGTAGCACTGGGGCTTGGCTCACAGAGAGCTGCCCTGGAGGACAAAACGCTCGAGAAGACATTCTCTGCGGCCAGGGACGCTGCGCCGGACATCCCAATCATAGGGAACATAGGAGCTGTGCAGCTCAAGAGGTCTGGACCAGAGATCATTGAACGGCTGGCAGAAATGATAGATGCCGACGCAGTTGCCGTTCACCTGAACTTCCTGCAGGAGAGCATCCAGCCTGAGGGAGATAAGGATGCCGGAGCCGTCTTGGAGGCCATAAGATCGGCGGCAAAAGGGCGTGTGCCCATCATCATAAAAGAGACCGGCGCTGGCATATCACGAGAGACCGCTCTCGATCTTGTTCGATCTGGTGTAAAGATAATAGATGTCTCGGGCGTAGGAGGTCTCTCCTGGGCAGGAGTAGAGGCTTATCGCGCTGCAGAGCAGAAAGATCGCGAACTCGAAGATATGGGGCGGCTGTTTTGGAGCTGGGGAATTCCCACTCCCGCAAGCATTGTAGAATGCCGTGATGCTGGTGCGACGGTTATATCCTCTGGCGGAGTTCGAAGCGGCCTGGATGTGGCCAGGAGCCTGGCTCTGGGTGCAAGCCTTGCGGGAGCGGCTCTGCCACTGCTTAAGCCTGCCACAAAAGATCCTCAGGAAGTGGTGAAGACCCTAAATTCCTATATCAGGGCTCTGAGGATATCGATGTTTCTTTGCGGCTGCAAAGATTTGCCGCAACTGGCCCGCGTGCCTCTCGTGGTTCTAGGAAGGACCAGGGAATGGCTGGAGATGCGGGGTTATGATTTGAGAGCATTTTCTGTTTATAGAGAGTTGGCAAGATGAAGGATATTGCAATCATCGCGGTGGGCGGCTACAACGAAATTGGCCGCAACATGACGGCGATAAGGATCGGAAAAGATATCGTGGTAATGGATATGGGCATAAGGCTGGATCGTGTGCAGATTCACGAGGATACCGACGTGGAATCGCTGCATGCTGCCGACCTGATCAACATGGGTGCCATTCCCGATGACAGCATCATGGAAAGTATTGACGGAAAGGTAAGGGCCATTGCCTGCACGCATGGGCATCTGGATCATATTGGGGCCATTTCCAAGCTGGCTCACAAATATCATGCTCCAATTGTTGCCACACCGTTTACTGCGGACCTCATCAACCAGGAGATCAAATCCGAAAAGATCTTTGGTGTAAAAAATCCCCTCAAGACCATGAATGCAGGCGAGCGCTTTGCAGTCACAGAGGACATTGAGCTGGAGTTCATTCGCGTGCAGCATAGCATAGTTGACTGCGTCTTTGCTGCTATCCATACTCCGAAGGGAACCATAATCTACGCCAATGACTACAAGATCGACAGAAGCCCGACGCTCGGGGAGCCTCCAGACTTTTCCAGGCTCAGAGCGCTCGGAAAAGAGGGCGTGCTGGCCCTCATCACCGAGACCACCAATGCTTCGATCTCCGGAAAGACACCCTCAGAGCAGATTGCCAAGGACCTGGTATGGGATGTGATCATCGGCACGGAGGAGACCAAGTCCGGGCTCATGGTCACCACCTTCTCCTCTCATATCGCTCGCATCAAGGCCATCATTGAGGCCGCCCATAAGATCGGCAGAAAGCCGGTCCTTCTGGGAAGGTCTATGGAGAAGTACTGGGGCACGGCAGTTCGGACCGGCTATGCCCACCAGGGAGATGTGACTGTATTTGGCAGAAGGAAGTCGGTGGACAAAGCCCTGAAGAGGATAATGTGCGAGGGCAAGGACAAGTATCTGCCCATCATGACCGGCCATCAGGGCGAACCGGGAGCAATCCTCAGTCGCGTGGCGAATGGCGAGACGGACTATTCAGTCCAGTCCGGGGATAAGGTAATCTTCTCGGCTGGAATTATTCCCCAGCCGCTCAATGAGTCCAACCGGCATACCGTAGTTACAAAGCTCAAGATGCGCGGCGGCAGGATTTATGATAATGTGCACGTCTCCGGCCATGCCTGTCGGGAGGATCACTGGGAGCTGTTGAGGATGATCAATCCAGAGCACGTTATACCGAGCCACGGGACGCTGGTCAGTCACGGCAATTACCTCATGATGGCTGAGGAGACGGGCTACTCCCTCGGCTCCAATATTCATCTGGTGAGGAATGGCCAGGAGCTGCTGATCGATTAGAGGAGCCAGAAGACTATGATGGAAAGAGAGTTGGAAAGGCGCGCTGCCCTGGTCTCTGGGGCCATTGAGCAGTTGCTGCCCATAGTGCATCCTCGCGGATTGTACGAGGCGAGCCGGCACCTGGTTGACTCCGGCGGCAAAAGGCTGCGACCATCCATGCTGCTCCTGGCAGCCGAGGCAGTGGGCGGCGAGGCAACTCTTCTTGCTCCTGCCGCGGTCTCCATTGAGCTGATCCATAACTTCACGCTCATCCACGACGACATCATGGATAATGCCGATGTGCGGCGTGGCCGACCGGCAGTGCATAAGATCTGGGGAGAGTCGGGAGCGATTCTTGCCGGTGATACGCTCTATTCCAAAGCTTTCCAGGTTCTGGGCATGACCCCTGTACAGCCCGAGCTTATTTTGGGTGCCATGAATGTGCTCTCCCGGACCTGCACCGACATATGCGAGGGCCAGTGGCTGGATATCGAGTTCGAAAGCCGGGAGAGAGTCTCCGAGAATGAGTACATGGAGATGATCGAGAAAAAGACGGGAGTGCTTTACGGAGCCTCGGCCAGTATGGGTGCCATCCTCGCAGGCGGCTCGCCCCAGGTGGCGGCAGCACTGGATGAGTTCGGAAGGCTGACCGGTATGGGCTTCCAGCTCCAGGATGATGTTATAGATCTCACCGCCTCTGTGACCGTCTCGGGCAAGCGCCAGGGCGGAGATCTGGTGGAGGGCAAAAAAACGCTTATCATGATCAATGCCTTCGCAAAAGGCATCAATGTGGAGGCCTTCGGCAAAAGGGATGCCACGCCAGAAGAGATTCAGAAAGGCATCCTCCAGCTTGAGGAGTGCGGATCTATCGACTATGCTCGCTCTCGGGCAGAGGAGATGGTGGCGAAGGGCAAGAGGGCCCTTGGTGTGCTGCCTGACTCCAAAGCCAGGGCTCTGATGCTGGAAATGGCAGACTACATGATCAGGCGAGGCCATTAGGGTAGTATTACCAGTAGCTGTAAAATAGTAATACTAGAATTGCTATTGGTATTATCAGGAGCGCACTATTATGCATGGACACGATTCAGAGCATCATGACCTGAAGCATCACGATTTGAGCAAGCACGATGTTGAGCATTTGTTGGCGCATTGGATTGAGCACAATCAGAGTCACAGCGATTCTTTTCGAGAGCGTGCGGCTCAGATCGAGAAAATATTTCCGGGAGCTGCCAGGGACATCGTTCAGGCAGCAGAGCTCATGGACCAATGCACCGGAATGCTGAAAAAAGCAATGCAAGATATTTAGGATTAGAGTTTATTCTGGGAGAAATCGGAAAATGGAGCTAGTTTACACTTATGGGATGGATAGCGACAAGGCCATGAAGAAGATGTTCGACGAAGAGTTCTGGAAGCGCCTTGGACCCACAGTGCGGGAGTGCAAGTCCATGGGGCAGAATCTGGATGGCATGTGCATCTACATCAAGGCCCGAGATGAGCTGGCGCTGGAGGCGAAAAAGCTGCTAGCGGAAACCCGGGCCAAGGAGCTGAAGGGCGAGGACGCTGAGATGCTGCTGAAGGCATTCCGGGATGAGGCGGAAGCGGCTGAGGCCGGGATGGGGGCGATGTTTGGGTAAAATCGCTCCAAATTTTTATAGGATTCGACAGCTTGTTTTGTTGTTTGAAAAAATAATATATAAAAAATGAAGATCTCTTCTCTCAGCAAGATCTCATTTAATGTTCAGCGCTTTATTAACCTGGGTGTTAAGATCATCGTCAGTTATCAGATTGTCATTTCTCCATTCTCTCAAATGTTCCAAAAATCTTAATTTTTTGATGTAGTCCATCTCGTTAATTTTCTTCCCATCTCTGAACTCATCAACCTTCTTTTGGGCATCTTGGATCATCTTGTCTGCTGCAGTAATTGTCTCTTGGGGCGCGGCATCAGTTCCCACTTTCGCGTCTTGAGGAATTGGTGTCGGCATGAGATCATCAGGCCTCTTATAGGTGGGATGAGAGAAGTAATAGAATATTTCTGGATTTACATTATACAATTTGATGTATTCATCCAGAGGATGTACGTTCCCTTTTCCATCCGTCCAGTCCTGGCCCGGAGAGCCATTTGGCAGGCGCAAGTCCAATCCCTATAGCTCAACGCAAGGGAGCCAGCTCTTACCTGAATCCCCCGTATCCTTGGGCTTAGTTCCTATGCCGCAATTCATGCATATCATTGACTTATTGGCTTGCACATCATCTGCATATATCCAATTCTTGTCAAATCCGCACTTCAGAAATTTGCATCTCCACCTTTTTACCACTCTTGCCATATGCTCATCTCCATCCTTTTAGATTTTAAAAAATTTTTATGCCTCTCTGGCAAAGATCTCATCCTTGGCCTTTGCATAGTCTTCCTCGGTGATGTCCGATTTGTCCAATCTTGCCTTCAGTATCTTCAAGTACTTTGAACTATCAATTAGCCATCCTGCCCACAAGTCATGGAGATCGCTAAGGTACTTATCCTTGGTCGCGTTGGTAAAATTCTCCTCTAAATCATTCAATACAAGATCTATATTGCTTTTCGCTTCAGATTTTTCAAATACTTCTGCCTTGCGTGAAGCATAATCGGATTCACTAATATTGTTATTCTCTCTCAGATACTTCAATCTCTCAAGATAAATGGTGTCGGTTATTTCGAGGTCCTTCCACATTGTATTTAACAGTTGTAGGTATTCTTTGTCGGTGATGCGTTTGTTCTTGAATTCGGCATTAATGAAATTCAGGCCGTATTCCGTTTTGGCTGCTTTTGACCGGGAGTCGGCTATGAATTTGCTGAGTCCATCGAAATCGCTTTGTTTGATCAGGCCTTTATCCACGCGTGCTTTCACTGATTCGAGCAATGAGACATCATCTATTTTTTTGCTCTCCCATTTATCTCTCAGCCCGCTGATATACATCTCTGCATTGATTATGCCGCGATCAAATTTGTCATTCAATTCGTCCAATTCATCTGTATTTGGCACCCCCTTCTCCGTAGAAGAAGACATGCCGTTGAAGTTCTCCAGCAGTGAGGATATATCGCTTCCAACAGGGCTTTTCTCGTCAGTTACTCCTGATTCGATTTTGAAGTGCGGACCCGTTATTGAAGTCTCCGCGATCTTCCAGGGGTGCCTGCCGGAACTATAGTCCAACAGAACTTCTGACAGGCTTCCTGGGCCCTCAATATTGTAGCTTGTAGAGACGCCTGTTTCCGATGAAGGGCTATCGGCTGTAGGTGCATTGAATGTGACCCGGCTCTTGGAGGTCAGATTTGTGGAATTTGGTATAGAAAAACCACTGACTGATACGGAGTGCAGCAGGCCGCCTGAACTTCGCATATTTATTGAGTAGTGATTTGAATTGGATGTTTGATAAATGCCGGTATTGAAACCTGATAGATTTTTTAGATAGAATCGCTTCTCTATACCATCGCTCTTTAAATTGTATTCGGAGGTCAGACTCAATTGATTGGGCTTAGATATCAATTGCCTATAATAATATTGTTCACCGCTTCCCCGGGCTGAGTCGCCTGCCATATTGGTGTTCGTTTGGGCGAGCATATTGCCCGAACCATAGACATGGACCTTCTCAGTAAAGTCATATGCTAGCGATAAAGATGTTAACATTATTATAATTATAATAAATCTAATAACAAGTTTCATGTTCAGATTTCACCCCTCTCATCAGTAATCTACTTTTAAATAATTAAAGATTACGAGCCTAATACCGTTTTTAGTTTAGCAATATTATAATTAATAATTTCTTATATTTTAAAGTAAACTCTTTTTTGCGGAACTTCTTTGTCTCCTGCCGGATGAAGCGAAATAAGTGAAAGCAAAAATTAACATTGATTTTTTTAAAAAGTTGATTGTGGTTTAAGCGATCCTGCAAAACTTGGCCTTCCAAAAGGCAAATAAACTTGCACGCCTTCGCCGTTCATATGTCCCGTTTCCTCGTGGTCCTCGGCACCACCTCCCACTCCGGCAAGAGCACCCTCGTCGCAGCTCTCTGCCGCCTGCTCAGCGATTGCGGCTACCGCGTCGCCCCCTTCAAGTCCCAGAACATGAGCCACAACTCCTCGGGCACCGAAAATGGCTCTGAGATCGGCATCGCCCAGGCAGTGCAGGCCTGGGCAGCCCGCACCACGCCCACTGAGTTCATGAACCCCATCCTCCTCAAGCCCAAGGGCGACCGCACCTCTCAGGTCATAGTCCTCGGAAAGCCTCTGGCCGACAAGTCTGCAGAGGAGTACTATCGGGGGATCGAGGGCTTGAAAGAGGTCGTGGACAGCTCCATCAAAACGCTTGAGGAGGACTACGACTACATTGTAGTAGAAGGCGCAGGAGGCGCCGCAGAGATCAACCTCTTCGACAGAGACATCGCCAACATCTATGTGGCCCGATATCTTAAGGCTCCAATCATCCTCGTCGGAGACATCGAGCGAGGCGGCGTCTTTGCCAGCCTATTTGGTACGGTCAAGCTCCTGCCCGATGATATCCGACCTCTGGTGGCGGGCCTTGTGATCAACAAGTTCCGGGGCGATCCTGCTATTCTCGGATCGGGCATGAAAACACTGGAGCGCTTGACAGGTGTGCCGGTCCTCGGCGTCCTGCCATATCTGGACCTTGCCATCCCCTCCGAGGATTCAGTCTCTTTGGGCGATAAAAAACCAGGCTGCGCAGGCGAGGATATTGAAATCGCCGTTATCCGACTTTCCCGCATCAGCAACTTTACAGACTTCGAGCCTCTGGAGCGCTGCGCTCGCGTCAGGTACGTCAGCCTCTCCGAGCCGCTGGGCAGCCCGGATGCAGTGATAATTCCCGGCACAAAGAACACCATCTCCGATCTGAGGGAATTGCAGGAGACGGGCATGGCAGGCCAGATAAAAGACCTTCAATCCCGGCAGAACACGCCGGTCCTCGGCATCTGCGGCGGCTATCAGATGCTGGGCAAGGAGATAGTCGACTGCGGCATAGAGGACACCATTGGGACGGTCCCGGGCCTCGGCCTGCTCGATGCAACTACCAGATTCGATCTTTACGAAAAGAGGACTGTTCAGGTCCAAAAGCCGATCACAGGAAGCGGGCCTATTCTGGAGAGCATCCGCGGCCAGGAGGTCAAAGGCTACGAGATTCACATGGGCTTGACCTTTCCCGGATGCGAGGCCGCCTTCGGAGACGATGGCGCAGTCTCTCCAAGCGGCCTTGTGATAGGAACATATCTGCACGGAATTTTCGAGAACGATAACTTTCGAAATGCGTTTCTTGATTATCTCTACCAGCGGAAGAACCTGGTGCGGGGGCCTGATTCTGCCAGCAAGGGCGGCGGCTTTTGCGCTCTGACAGATGCCCTCAAGGAGAACCTGGACATGGAGCCGATCTGGAAGATGCTGGGCTTGTCTCCCAGCCTGGATCCATGAGCTTTTCCCCTTTTTTGCAGTCCACAATCCTTTTTGCCGCTCGCCCCCTGCATCACTCTGATGAAGCTTGGCGTGCTCTTCTCAGGTGGAAAGGATTCGGTCTATGCCTG
>CABMDX010000284.1 GCA_902385025.1 uncultured archaeon
CAGGTAATGAGTGGGAAAGTTATCGCTTCCATCGACCACGAAATCATATCCCTGAACAATCATCCTCGCGTTTTCTGCAGAGAAGCGCTCCTGGTAAGTTACGACATCCACATCGCTATTGAGGCTTCGAACAAAGTTCTCTGCTGATTTTGCTTTGGGCAGGCCGATATTGCCGCTGTGGATGATCTGCCTTTGCAGGTTGCTTACTTCCACGAAATCGTTGTCTACAATCCCCAGGGTTCCCACGCCTGCTGCCGCCAGATAGGCGATGGCCGAAGATCCGAGACCTCCCGCTCCCAATACGAGCACACGAGAGTCTAAGAGCCTCTTTTGGCCCTTGCCACCCACTTCTGGAAGGATGATTTGACGCGAGTAGCGCTTTATCTGCTCATCTGTGAAAGATCCCGACACCTTATCGCTCCTGCAAGACCAGAGCTTTGAATTCCTTCAGCCCGATGCGGCGAATCACATCCCCGAACCGCTCTCTTTTCTTGCCATGCTGTCGGTAGAAGTCCAGGCAGCGCTGAATCATTCCCATGCCCTGCTCCTCATCCACGAAGTCGGCAATCTTCTCTCCCAGCTCCGGATGTCTGCCCATCTTTCCTCCGGCATAGACAGCGTAGCCCATCCTCTCCGCCTTCCAGGCATCCGTGGGGCAGCAATCGACGCAGTTTGCGCAGAGCACGCACCGGCTCTTGTCAAGCAGCGGCTTTCCATTCTGCAGACTCAGGGCTTTTTCCTTGCAGATATCCACGCATAGATCGCAGCCCATGCAGGCCTCTGCCTCCAGACGCGGCTCGGCTGCTGCACAGAAGCCCAACTCGTTTTCCAGAGGCTTGGAGCAGGCATTAGGGCAGGCGGAGACAGTGACCTTAAATTTTTGAGGCAATAGCATGCCGCTGAATTTCCGGTCGATCTGCTGGGCAAAGCTCTGGCTGTCCGCTAACGCCTTGCGGCAGACGGGCAGGCCGGGACAGGCGGTCACCGTGCGAAAGCGCGGGCCGCAGGGGCCCAAAGTCAGGCCGGCCTCGGCCAGCTCCTTTCGGGCGGCGTCGATTTCTCCGAATCTGACCCAGGGAATCTCCACCCCTTGCCGGGCGGTGAGACGAACTTCACCCCGGCCGTACTTTTTGGCCACCTCGGCGATCCTGGGAAGCAGGTTGGCGGAGATAGAGCCGCCGGGCAGCCTCAGACGGATGGCGAAGAAGTCCTCGTCCTTTTGCATGATGATGCCGCCGGACTTCAGGGCGGCGTAGTCGATGTGGGGGGCGGGGTCGGGCGCAGTCATCTCATGCCTCTGCTGGGGATGAGCGGGTGTGAGAGTGGTAATGAAGGTTTGTATTGCGGCAAAGGACGATGGAAATTGTTCAAAAAATATTCAAATGTTCATTGCATTTTTTTTCTACCTTAATCACTTGCAGGACCCAAGTAATTGGAGAGGATTGATAGAACTATGAATATGCCGCCGATCTCGCATAATCCAGCCAGGAGGAAGAAGAACAGGGATCTTGCAATCTCCATTGTCTGCAGCATATCAGTGCCCTCCGCTTATGCCAGGCAATTTTCGCAATTTTATTGAGCATCATAATGATGTCTCTGGGGATGAACTTTCTCGATGACTCTGGTGTAGAATACATCCTCCTTAGCCAAGTCCCTGGCAAGGTACCCCATCTCCCGCAGCGCCGGCACAAATGCCATAGCCGAGTTTATGTACTCATCCGGAAGGCTGGCACAGTATTTAGGCGAGACCCGGAAAACCTCCCTGGCGAAATCCTCGTCGATGATCTTTACAGCATTATGCAATAGCTTTGCCGCTTCCTCTGGGCGCTCTCTTAGAAGGTTACAGGCATCCTCATGCAGCCTCAAAAAATCCTGCAGAAGGGAAGAAGATTCGAGGATCATTCTCTCCGTGGCAATGATCCCATAACTGGGATTAAACGGCCAAGTCTTGGAAGGCGGGAGGATGATATCAGCCCCTAACTGACGATGTGCTAATACTGCTAAAGGCGGTGTGCCGCATGCACCATCAACCTCGCCATCCATCATGGCATCTAAAATAAAATCAGCCCAATCGAAGTTCTTGATCTCGATACCGTCGCAAAGGCTGCAATCGCTCAAAAGCTTGCGCAGGATCACATCGTGTATCGATCCCCTTCTGGGCGTGCCTATGGTCTTACCCTTGAACTGGACGAGGACATCTGCGGCCGTCTCTTTGGCCTGATAGTTCTCACCTCCTATCAATACAGTCCCCTCCACGTGCCCACCGGCCACGCATCTGATCTTCGTGCCTCGAGCGATTCCGATCATCACCGGAGGCAGGCCGATATAGCCCAAATCAAGTTCTCCTCTCTCGAATGCTTCCATCATGGCTGGTCCGTTAGGGAATAGCTTCCATGAGGCGATGATGCCAATTTCCTCCAATTGGCCGGAGCCGCGCAGGATGAAGCTGGTGTGATAGAGAGTTGATAGATATCCAATAGACAGCTCTTCCGCCATTGATGGGAAATATTTACGTTATGGTTTATAAAATAAGCGAGCCCGTTCATTACCGCTCCATTCTTCCGCCAGTGTCAATGCATCATGCCGCAGATGAAGAGGACTTCCAGGAACGGCTGGAGAGGCTCTCCGCTGAGGAATTTAATTACCTGGCAGGGAAGATACTGGATGGGTCGGAGTGTCTGCTCTGCATCTCTCCCGAATCAGCCAGCATATTTCTCGATCTTCTGGAGAAAAAGGCTCCTGGCGAGACAGCAGAAAGCATTCGCAAGCTATATAAATCCTCCACCGGATACGAGGTTTAGTCGCCGCAATTGAAGTTCTTGATCTGTGCTGAATCGCCGAGCCTACCTATGTTTGGTATCCACCTTATTCAATTATGATAAACGGACTTGGCATATGTTTCTAGCGTCCTGTCTGAATAACTTGCATTATTCAGTAGGGCACGCAACACCCTCATGATCTTTCTCTTCTTTTTCGGGTTCATCTCTCTTTATCTTCCCTGTCTTGACCCAGTAGTCCTCAATGGCCGCATGCAGGGCATCAGCTCCCAAGTTGGAGCAGTGCATCTTCTGAGGAGGCAGCCCATCCAGCTCGTCCGCTACATCTTTGCGGGTGATCTTCATGGCCTCGTCCAGTGACCTTCCTTTAGCCATCTCTGTGACCATGCTGGAAACAGCTATGGCTGACCCGCAGCCAAAGGTTCTGAACTTTATATCATCTATTTTTTCATCTTTAACCTTGATGAATATCTCCATGAGGTCTCCGCAGACCGGATTCCCGACTTTGCCGTAGCCGTCTGCGTTCTCAATCACCCCCACGTTCCTGGGGTTCATGAAGTGCTCCATAACCTTCTTGCTATAACCTACTTGTGTCATCGTAAATCATCTTTCTTTTCAGTTTACTTCTATAACGGAGATAACGCCCTCAACCTCTGCACTGTCTGGCTGACTGCATTGGCTATCACTGGTATCTGGTCCGGATTGTTGTATTTTCCTAAAGTTATCACCATCGAGCCATGGGCCTGCTCGTGTTTGAGCCCAATGGCTAAAAGAACATGCGAAGGCTCCAGAGTTCGTGAGGAGCAGGCCGAGCCGGTGGAAATTTGAATATCGAACATTGCGTCCATGGTCAGTAGGATGCTCTCCCCTTCGATCCTGCTGAACCTGAAGCTAGCATGGTTGGGAAGTCGTCTGGTGGGATGGCCTGTTAGATATGCCTCATCAAGCTTCAAGATCTCTTTGATCAGCCCGTCCCTGATAGACCGGAGCCTTTCGCTTTCTTCTTTCATTTCCAGCTTAGCCAATCGGGCGGCTTCACCCATCCCGGCTATGGCAAACAGGTTCTCTGTGCCAGGCCGCAGCCCACGTTCCTGGCCACCTCCTACCATTGCCGGCTGGATCTTCACCTTGGGGCTGACATATAGAGCGCCTGCACCCTGGGGTCCATAAATATCGTTGGAGGACAGGGTCAGGAGGTCTATACCATCGCTCTGGACATCGATGGGGATTCGGCCCTGGGCGGCCACTGCATCCACGTGCAGGAACATGCCTTTTTCGTGAACCATTTGGCCTATCTCTTTGATAGGCTCTACTGTGCCTATCTCGCTATTGGCATACATTATTGAGGTCACGACAGTCTCTTTGGAGATCAGGCTATCTAGAGCCACCAGATCCACAATGCCTTCAGAGTCCACAGGCACCAAGGATAGCTGAAAGCCATTCTTCTGCAGCTCCTTCATGGCATTGAGAACCGAAATGTGCTCCATGCTGCTTGCCAGGACCCTATTGCCTTTTACCGCGTTTCTCAGAGCCACCCCCCTGATAGCCAAGTTGTTGGCTTCAGTGGCACTGCCGGTGAAGATAATATTGCTGGCATCTTCGGCATTTATCAGGTCGGCTGCCTTTGCCCTGGCCTCTTCCACGGCGGATTTAGCCGCCAGCCCAACCGAGTGCAAAGCCGACGGGTTTCCAGGCTCCTCAGCTAGATACTTTTTGGCGAACTCCAGCACCCTGGGATCCAAAGGCATGGCTGATTGATAGTCCAGGTAAATTCCATGCATATAGTCCTCTAACCTCTCTAGAAGGTCATCACCGAGTCGGCATCAAGAGCAAGGTCATTGAGAGTTCCCGCCCCGGCGATCTTGGCCTCGGGGATGAAATCACCCCTGGACATGCCCAAAAGTTGGGTGCTCTGCTCGCAGAGGTACAGCTTGACACCAGCGTTTATAGCCTGGTCGATTACCTCTTTCAAGCTAGGGAAGCTTCCCATCTTCACCTTCTCTGCTTCACCCTTCTTGAGAATAGTGATTCCCTTGATCATGAAAAATATCGCTGCCTCGACGTCCATGGCCTTTGCAGTCATCCCTAAGATGAAGGGTGCATAGGTCCGCTCCGGCGTGTCCACGCCGCTGGTCTGCACATAGAGTATGTTGCTCATTTTTCCCAAAACTCCATTCACTTCATTCTCCGTATCCAAAAGGTCATTATTTTACCAGATTTTTCGAACTTCAGGACCTGATGGCCTGCCCGCTTGGCCCATCTCGTGATGTCCTCCTCTGCGGACGCATCGTCTGCCTCAACCTTCAGCACCTGCCTTATCTCAATATTCTCGATCTCCTCTTTGGTTCTGGCGATGGGCAGGGGGCAATACAGGCCTACGCAGTCAAGTTCGGCATCTGGCACAATATCTGACATATATGATAATCCTTGCTTTATCAGTAAAATACTGATCGCTATTGAATGTCCTCAATTGATGCAGGGTGTATCGTGATGAGGATAAGAGGCCAGAGCCTCGGGAATATGCTTGGTTGGGCTCCGTCTTCATCAGCCAGGGCAGGGTCAGGCCGGAGATCACTGTTGTCGCCAATGCCATGGTCACCAGAGCCGCCGAAGCCAGCACAATCTCCATCGCGCCCCGTGCATTTAATCCAAAACCGATAGCTAATGCCTTTCTTTCCGTCATACCTGCTGCCACGGCTCCCAGGCCCGCCCCGAAGATCTTGCCGATGCAGGCAACTGAAAATACCAGCAGAACTATGGTCATATCAAAGTTGGCCGCAAAGTTGGTTTTAAGCCCGATCGATACGAAATAGATCGGTGCCAATATCGTCATAACCGGAAGATAGGCCTTCTTCAAGCCGCCGAAAATGAGGACAAAGGCCAACATCACCGTGATCTGGAACAAAAACAATGCTTCCAATTCATACCTCGTCTTTTTCTCTACCAATAGGCGCTGCATTTGTCTCTTGAGATCAGCTTATTGATACTGCAATTGTTCCACGTAAGCTCGAATAACTATTGTTATCATATAAAGTTTGTGGGCTGGGTGGCTTACCACGTGGGATCTTAATCTATCCCCATTGAGGTGATGGTCGTGATTTGGGCGTGGTTATCACAACGCAATTTAGGGGATTGATCTATTTTTGCCTCAATCTCAACCCTTAAGAATCCAGCTAACGACTTTTGACAACCAGATTCAATGAGGCTCAGTGACGACAACTTTACAGAACCGTCTAAGAGGTTCTGTCAAGTCTTCGGCAGTTCGATCTTCTCCAAAACCCCTGTCAAAACGCGGTAGCTATTAAGAATAAATATCAACAATTATATCAAATAGATATCATATTCCTTAATTGCGGATATAAATTTATCATCGCAGTAACAACCCTTTTCTGTTTATCAATCGTTTCTGCTCCATGAGCACCTCCATGAACCCAGAGGATACGAACAATTTGATTGGCAATTTCATAACTATATGGTCGTAGTTTCTCATACCATCTCAAATAATTGGACCATTCATTTTGAGCATCCATATCATCTATATCTATTAGTTTCCAACTGATCATGTAATTTGCCAGATCAATTCCATTTATCAATCTGCTTAAATCATCGGTTGCTTCTGTTTTGATATTCTTCCTGCAATAATCTATCGCGTATCTGTACGGAATTCGCAAATCAAAATTATAATTTTTCTGCAAAAAAGAATCTATAATTGGATCTTCAAGCATACTTGCCAACTTCGCTGCCAAATATTCATGTTGAAGTTGTGTATATTTTATTTCTAGAAATTTGCTTTCTTGATAACGAACTAGATGCATAATTTCATGTGCCATTGTATGGGCATCTTCAGGAGACGTAGGAGACTTTCTGTAATATATTGCACTTTCAAATACAATAACATACGCCTCTATACCCTCCAGCATATCGAAATCTCTAAACCACCATATCAAACCAATTTTTTTCTCCCTTTCTTCTTTATAAAATCGCTCAAATTCTACGGATTCCCTTAAAAGAGGACCTAATACAACTTTTTCATCGACCTCAAAAAGCATAAATGACTTTTAGGCCGAATCTATCTATACCTTTCTGATGATTTCGGTTTGTCTCCTCGCAGAAACATCGTGAAGAAACAAAAATTATATCAAAACTTCCGGCGATATGCCACTCCTTTCCGCATATTGGGCATGTAAAGCGTGTGCAACCAGACATAGTTCCTCAAGACTGGGGCGGGCTGGACAGACTTTAAAACCTATCTTGAATACTGTTGTTTAAAAATATGATTTATATAAAAAGAGTTTGTTCATTCCGCCCTCTCCTTCACACTCGCATTCTGTATCAGTGTTATCCACTTATTTTCACCTTTTATCTCAATCCCGCATGCTTCAGCAGGTGTTTTTCCATCCAAACCCTCATGCGGTCGAATAAAGTTATGGAACACCTGCATTCCCTGTAAGATGGTTGTATCTTTCTTCTTCAACCCGCGCATGGTTTTTTCTCTGTCTCTTATTTCGCCGTTGATGCGTTCCATTTTGTTGTTGTCCGCTGGC
>CABMDX010000285.1 GCA_902385025.1 uncultured archaeon
CTCAACCGGAGCCCCTTTGAGCCGCATGGATTCCGCACGGCTGCCGCTATCCGTGCCCGAGGTCTGGGCCTTCAGGCTGCGGGTCATGGTATCCGGGTTATATTGGAAGATGATGACGCTGGCAAGGGGGTTGAAGATATCAATCCCGATGATGGCGCCTTTCTGCACTTTGGGGGATTCGGGAAAGGTGGTCATGAAATATGCTCCTAAAATTCTAAAACACAATTAATAAGATGTGAATGAAGCTCGACTCTTTGCTTGATTATCGGATTTGCCTATCGGCGACTTTGGAATTGCCCTTATGCATTCGGGCATTGCAGGCAATAGCATGATTCCGCGAAATTTGATCTCACTTTATAGACAGGTTTGCCATGATCGAATACTGGTTCTTCATTGGGATCATTTTTCGTAGACTGTTCTCTTGCAGGAGGCCTGAAGCTTGGTGCGGTCCCTGGTCCATAGACTTTTCTCTTTCCATTCTTTGAATAATATTCATCGGAATCCATGGGCGCCGGGTCACCATCGGTGGGGCCTCCCACCGTATGAAAATCACTATCTGGGGGAGTTCGCACTCTTCCATCGGAGAATTCTGTATGGACGTCGTATTCCCAAAGCCAGTGCTTTACAACACCGACATGATCGCAGGGCTTGCCGCAGTCCACCATCGATCCTTTAGCAAGGGCAGCCCTGGTGGAGCTATGATCTTTGCGATCGTATGTCCTGTGAGCAAGTCCAGCGCAATTATATTTATCTAGGGCTTTTGAGGTGTCGTAACCAGCATAGATGGGACAGTTAAGACTGCCGTTGCCGGAACGCTGAACTAACCGATTCATGCTATTGCCTTTGTTTTGTTGCACGACGTGAGCAAGCTCATGAGCCAGCAGCTTCTTCCCGCTCATCTGCTCAGGCTGGTATTCGTTTCTTGCGAAGAATATGTGAGTATTAGTGGTAAATGCGCGGGCACGGACCTGGTGGGCCAAATCTCCGGCAGTCCCATCGGCATGGATACGCACCGCCCCGAAGTCGTAACCGAAGCGCGATTCCATGAATTGCCTTGTTTGGCGTGGTAAGGTCTGCCCTCCGCCGCGGCAGGAATCATCTATCGACCTGGCCAGGCAGGGTGGTGCATCCGGCCTGGCGCCCCTGGTATTTGCGGCCGCTCGTTCGATCATTTTGGACTGATCTGGTGCTCCATCTTCCGCTTCGAACTCATCTGCAGACTCTTCATCCGCAGCGCTGTCGTATGCATCCTCTGGCCTTTTCATTCTTGCCAGCGTGCTCTTTGCGGCATTTGAAATGGATATGGCCGGCCTGCGGCTTTGCGACATATCTTGAGATAGAGTCTCGAGCAAGGCATCTGGCATGTTCATCACCTCTTCGGCAACCTTATCTGCCTCCTTTTCGCCGGCATCCCCTGGTGTGCTTATTGTCAGTTTTGGCTGAATTGATCTCAGACCTTTGTCGATAACCTGCAGGCTTCCAAAGTCGTGGCCAAGATGCTTCTTGAAGACGCCGTGCCCTGCTTGAATGCTGTATTTTGCACCTTTGTCGACCTTGGCTTCGGTCTCATTTTTCCGCAGCAAACTGTGATGCGGCAAAATTTTGTGGCATTTATTGCATTTGGGCTGCCGCAAGACACCCTCCGCAAGGCTCGAAGGGGTCTCGATTTTGCTTGCTTTCCGTCTTTGAAGACTCAGATTCATAGATATATTCTCAAATATTTTCATCTAATTTACTGGAGGAACAACGAACCTTATTTGCACTCGCCTGTTAGAGGCCTTTTCCTCTTCAGATTTCTCGCCTGGAAACAGCAGGCTTGTCTTTCCAAATCCTTTGATTGTAATGCGATCCGTTTTCACATTGCGCTTTACAAGAGCCTCTTTGACCTCTATGGCTCTCTTCTCGGACAGCTCTTGACTGTACTAATCGGAAAAACTGCTATCGGTGTGACCTTCGACATCAATTCCCATCCTCTCGTTCCTGGTGACATGCAGGCCAATATTGAAGCGCAGCACCAAATAACCCAGTAGGTCCTCAGGAGTCCTGGACACTGAATTGCTGTCAACAATAGTTATGCCCATCGGTATGGTTGCGCTATTTGGCGCGAAATGATCTATGGTTTCGGACACCACTGAGCCAATGTCTGTAATGGGCTTAGGTACGCATTTGCCTCCTTCGATGACCTCATCCGGCTTGCATTGCGTTATATCCTCGGGGCCGACGCATATTCTTCCTCTCGGTCCCCTAAGAACCTCCTGGTTGTCTTTGCAGCATTTGAAATCATTGGTATCCATGCTGATGCCGATCCTCTCGGGTCTGCAGCAGTTGCTGGCAGCCGGAATCTTCCCGCCATTTTTGCAGCACAGCTCCCTGTAATTAACCATCAATGGCCTGAATCCTGCGGATGCATAAGCGTCACAGAAATTTACTTTGGGCGGCTCCCTGGGCCTAAAGAAGTTCGTGACAACTTTCCAGACACTTGCAGCATCGTCTGCTGTTGTACATAGCGGGTCCTTGCCGCCCATGGCAATACAGCACTTTATCGAGCCGACGGTAGCTCCGGTTCCAATATCCGATCCACAGGTAATGGCCGGAATGTCAACTTCATTCAGTTTTTCTCCCTCTTCAGTTAAAGGCGGCAGGTCGCCCACATGCACTGGCCCCTCCTGATCTTTGGAAGGCTTATCTAGATCGGGAGGACTGGGTTCAGGAGGCTTTTCCTTATCCTCGCGCTGTACCAGGTCGATCTTGTCTCCTCGACTCTGCTGCACTGTATGAACCAGTTCGTGGGCTATCAAGCGGTCGCCTTCCCTGGTGCCAGGCATATATTGCCCGGCTCCAAAGACGATATCATCGCCCATGGTATAGGCTCTGGCGTTCAATTCTTTGGCAGACTGGGCGCTCGCTTCATCAGCATGTATCCTCACATGGCTGAAGTCATATCCAAGACGAGCTTCCATAGTAGAGGATATTCGCAAATCCAATGGCTGGCCTTGAGAGCGCAATGCTCTTTTCACGGTTTGAGTCGCATCCAAACCTATTGTCTTGGCCGAATTCATTCCCTGAGTTTCTTTTGCCTGTAGAACCTTATCATCGTCATCTTTTTTGCATTTTGAGCACTTGCGCTGAACTGCTTTCTCATAAATGGAGGTCTGCAACTGTCCTTTAGTTCCGCCCATCTGCATAACTTTATCCGCTACCCTGTCGGCCTCCAGCTCAAGGAAGTCTCCTGGCTGACTGATAGCCAGCTTCGGCTGAACGCGCAACTTGTCAAAGTCGTGTTCTGGTCCGGGCTCGAAAGATTCAAGCAAGTCTCTATGGCCAGGAGAATTCGATATATCTTGAAGAATAGGGCTGGCTGGTGCTAGATCGTTCCATCCCGATGAGCGCCGCTGCAATAGCTGCTTCTTAGGGCATTTGTCGCATTTGCGCTGCACGGCGCTTATGCTGCTAGCTGGCGCCTCCTTTCTCTGGATTTGCGATCTGATTTGCATTGGTCTACCTTTTATTGTTTTCTTGGTGGAATCTCATACTCGCCATATTCAAGGCAGGGGCTTTGAACCGCGGACCTCGAATAGCATTTATATTTTGACTTATAGCCCTCTGCATTTTGGCGCCATGAGGCGATGTTCAGCGAGCCGGTTACGCCCCATTTGGACTGCAGCATGCTTTTCTTCTCATCCACGACACCGCCGACCGTCTCCACCCTCCGGATAATTCCACTATGCGATTCCTCATTACC
>CABMDX010000286.1 GCA_902385025.1 uncultured archaeon
ATGCCTTTAGATCCTTCTCAATAGCATCGATGATCTGCGAAGCAGAATCGGCTCGATTGCTTATGACCAGATTAATCAGGCTCTCTATTCCATACTGCTTCTTGCTGCCGCCCTCAGAATCGATTACACCATTAGAATACATAACCAGGACATCTCCCGGCTGAATAGGTATGCGAACCTCCTGCAGCACCATATTATCCAGCATGCCCAGGGCTATGCCTCCCCCTCCCAGGGTATCAACCATTCCGCCGGAATCCACAATAAATGGAGGATTGAAGCCGGCATTCACATACTCCAGGGTATGATTCAAAGGATCCAGGAGGGCGTAAAAACAGGCCAGATTGGTCCCGTGGCCGTGCTGATTAATCTGCATATTGAGCTCATTAATGGCCCTGGATGGATCGGCCTTGTAGGGTGTCGCGCGAATGAGCGTCCGCGACATAACGGCGAGAATCGCTGCTTGGACACCGTCGCCTCCAACCCCGGCGAGCGCGAGAGCAATCCCATTATCCGCCCTTACAACATCATACAGATCGAAGCCACCCATCTCAGAGGGCTGGTAGAAGGCCTCGATCTCATACCCTTCCTCCTCGGGGATCGCAAATGGCACAAGATTTCGCTTGACCCCTTCCAGAAAAACGGTCTCCTTTCCAGAGCCGCCCCGCAATACCGCGTCTCCCTCTAGCCTTGCTGAATAGCTCTTGAGCCCCCGGATCATGCTATTGAAGGCATCACCCAAAACGGCCAGCTCGCCGTTAGACGGTACTTCAACATCGAACTGGCCGCACGAGATCTTCTCAGCCGCCCTGGCGAAAGCCCTGATCTGATCCTCGATCCGCCATGCTATCAAAAAGCCTCCGGAAAGCACGACAAGGAGAGTAAATGCGAATATGATAAAAGCGTATATCTGGACCTTTCGAGAGGCATCGCTCAGGCCCTGCGTTGCGCCTCTTGCTACATTCTTAATGCCTGAGTCAATAAACCGGGCAGGAAGACTCATCTCTTCAGCCGGGTAGGCTATTCCCAGGCTCCAGCCCGGTGCAGATATGCTCGAAAATGCAATATATCCGTCTCCACTGCCAAATCCTATCACAGAGGAGCCAAAACCTCCTTTGAGCATTTTTTTAAGCAGCAGTTTGAGGTCATCACTGCCTGTTCCTGACTGGGAGAACGTATCGCCCTCAAAGAGGTCATTAAGAGCGCCATCGGGATTATCCTTTGACCGAATCACAATGTGGCCTGATCCATTCATGATGAAAGGATAGCCCCGACCTTTCATGGAGAACAGATCTTCATATATCGACTGCAAGGAGACATCCATCCCCGCGATACCGGAAAAATTTTTATCGCGATAGATTGGAGTTGTGATGGTGATCGCCAGCTTCCCTTTTTTATCCACATAAGGCCCGGTCCAGATGGTCTTCTTTTGAGTTCTGGCGGCTGAATAATATGGCTTTTCTTTGTAGCTGAAGGGCGCTGCATTGCTAATGGTCTCATTGCTATAGGGCCATGTGACAAGCACACCATCCTCAGTTCCGATATAGGAAAGCGACAGTGCCGGCTCGGCCTTATAGAGGCTCTGCATGATCTTTGAAGGAATACATAGGGATCTTATGGTAGCATCCCTCTTCTGAGAAGCGATCTGGTTAGAGCCCGTAGGAGCGACCCAGATGCCGGGTGGTGATGCGCAGCTATTGTTTTCCGTATTTTCTGCCGCATAGCGAGCAATGAGTTCGTTCTCTGAAGCGATACGCAAGAAAAATTCGTTGTACTGGCTCGCTTTAGCGATAGCGAGCTGCACCTGGTCTGCATCGTTTGGTGCAACAGCAAGAGCAGAACGGTTCAAAGAGGTGCTCAGGCTTGAGATATTGCTTTGCACATCTTCTGATGCCTGATTCATCTCCATCAGAGAAACGATTCCCATCGCGATCATGGGAACCAAAGCGAAGGCTAATAAAATACAGAGAAACTTCAGCCCCAAACCATTTATGCCAACCATCTTCGCCCTAATAGCTATGAAATACGGTCTTCAACTGCACATATTTGCAGCAACGCTTTATTCGATTCCAGAGGTAGAGTTGAATAGACCTGGTGGTATAAACTCTTTTTTCAATAGAGATTTATTCCTCCAATGGTCACCAATAATGAATTGCGCTCTATGGAAGTCAGACCGCATGAGCAGGATCCCGGTTATCTAATGATGAGCGGGCCCAAAAAGAGCGCGAAAGCACCACGGTCGCGATCCCTACCAAAATGTGATTTTCTTGTTAAAAAATATTTTCATTTATTTTAATTAATTTTATTTATGTGTAGCAGCCTTCGATATGATTTAGCGATTCGAAGCGATATATTTATAAATCATGTCATGAATTATTTATTAATTCTGTATAGCAAATATCAATGGGACCTGATATGACGATTGAACTGCGAGCCAAGTGCCATAATTGTGGTACAATAAATCTGTTTACAATAGGATCAACAGGTGTGAATGGAAAAGTCGAAATCCTGTTCGCCTGCGTAAAATGTGGCGCTCTAAATGAATTATGCATCGACTTTTCTGAGCCAGGAAACAGTCGTGAAGATTGGCTCTGCTTGCCCCCAAGCGGCTTTGAATGGGCTCTTCCTGCAGGGAAGATCACTCCTGTCGTGGGCCAGCCAATATATGTTTCAGCCGTCGGAGAGAAATTATCTAGAGAAGACTATATTAATAGGTACAGAGTAGATCCAGAGATTGCTTATGAGTATATGAGAGGGAGAAGAAATACATCTGTGAAGAATATTTTTGAAAGTTCCTCGAGCCGTCTAAGGACGCCCCAAGGGAATTCGAATACTTCAGGAGATACCGATAAAAAGGCTATATGCCTAAATTGTGGCGCAGTAAACCATGTAAAGGATTAGACCGATTACACCTATATTGGTATCATCATCTTTTTCTCCTCGGCCAAAAAGTGGTTATGAGGTCAATCGCAAACGTGTGCCGAGATGGATGCGACAGGATAGCCTTGTGCGCCTGAAGAAGAAATTCAAGCCGATGACAGTGGACTTCCATCATGGCCTTCCTGTATATCATAATCTTCTGAAGAATGCCAAGATACTGGACTAAACCAGGTTTTGGCATCAGATATCATATGCATCCAGTTGCAGCATGAGCACATCTACCTGGTAGCTATCCTGGTATCTCTTCAGCAGAAAATGCATAAGCCAAAAAAAATGAGCAGAAGCATCGACAACAAACAGGTTATGAACGCTCTGGAACAAGGCTCCTGATGGAGCGACAGCCCGAGGTCGTGATTGAGGCAGAGGAGGAGCTAGCTCAAGTGAAAAATTCAACCAGAGCAGCCAGCGATATCGGAGATAATTTAAGAAAACTCTGTTCCTTCGAGGCAAGAAGAATAGTCTTTTCTACCAATGCATATCCAGGGAAGTACATATACCTGAGCGACGATTCTCTAATCAATCATAGCCGCCATACCTGCAACCCTTCCCTGTCCTGCCCATTTCCTGCAGCCCATAGGAGAAGAATAGGATCCTGATCCAGTCGGGGCTTAGGTTTCATCGGTCCCAGAGAAAATGCGGGGCCCTTACAACTTTTGCAGGACCCCCTGTTCTCTTCCACTATGGCCCATTCGACTGATTATCTAATTTATGCTGATGGCTTAGTCCTCGATTGCTTTGCCCTTTTATTTGAACTGGCGGAACTCTTGCTAGCTGCCTGATTTGCGCTGGCTTTCTGAGGCTTCACCTGCGAGGTGCTGCTCTTTGTCACGCTGCTCGGCTGCCTAACTTTTGCCACCTTTGCTCTGGTGCTGGAAGTTGTGTTCGGCTGCCTGACTTTTGCCACCTTTGCTTTAGTGCTGGAAGCCGAATTCTTTTCGGAAGCCTTTGGACTCTTAGTTACGGATGACTTGTCCCTTACATTGCTGCCAGCAGATGTTTTGGATTTTGCTTTTTCCCTTGATGAAGAGGACTTCTCGCTGTTGGCTGTATCCGGACTCGAGATGCTCTCAGTCGTCTTTTCTGTTGAATCGCTCTTGGACTCCATTTTTGGGGAGTCTGCATTTGCTGGAGCATCTTCGCTCGAACCAGAAACGCTATCGCTGCTAGGAGAGAGAATGGTCGCAGCACCCAGGCCGACCGGAAGACCACTTTGGACCGTGGCATTTGATGCGCCGGAAGACTCCTCCAAAGGATTCTGTGATGCCAATAGGAGCAATTCCTGGCTGAGTGGTACGGTATCGTTGCCAGACGGTGCCGCATTTGCGTCTGTTGTTGCAGTATCGCTGCTAGATGGTGCAGCATCTGTGTCTGTTGCTGCAGTATCGCTGCTAGATGGTGCAGCATCTGTGTCTGTTGCTGCAGTATCGCTGCTAGATGGTGCAGCATCTGTGTC
>CABMDX010000287.1 GCA_902385025.1 uncultured archaeon
ATCGTGCATGCCCTTATCTGCCTCTGCTCTTAATTGCCATCCCCGACCTCCTCCCAGCAATATCGCCTTGGCTGGCACAAAAAGAGGTCTGCTTCAGGCGGATAGAATTGCACTCCTGACACTCAAAACGCTATTTGGTATCATCGAATCCAATCTTAGCATGCGTCCCATCGCAGAATGGCTTGTTCTTCGATCCACCACATCTGCAGAGGGCAAAGGGCCCATGCTCTGCCAAATCCTTTCCGGCGCCGTCTAAAAGAGTGCACTCTCCTTCGACAAGAAGCGGCCCATTTTTTGCAACTCTGATCCTGGATGATGGCGTTTTTGCACACTCCGGCTTTCCCAACTTTTTATATGTCAGAGCCCCGGAGGGACATCTATCCACAACCCCCATAATCTCTTCAGAGCTTGCTGCATCCATATCCACCCAGGGACTCTTATCCCGGTTGAATACCTGCGGCAGGCCTTTCACGCATTCCCTGGCGTGGATGCACTTTGCTGCATCCCAGATGACCACTATATCTCCGTTGCTGTAAACTTTCATTGGAGAGTACTATCGCATTCTTTCTACTAAGGTTTTCTGCTATTCTGAGTTTACATGCTTATGCGAATACATTGCTGCACAGTTTGTTGCATTGATCTCCTCAAATTATCAGCAAAATCCCTTTCGCCCTCATTCGGAGCATAGATTGATAAGGAAAAGGGTAGCATGGAAAATGGAGGTTCAGGCTATGACCACGACAGAGAAGTCACTGAAAGAGGCCTTTGCAGGCGAGTCCCAGGCCAATCGCAAATATACTGCATTTGCTGCCAGGGCAGACAAAGAAGGCTATTTTCAGGCAGCCAGGCTCTTTCGGGCTGCAGCAGAGGCGGAGGCCGTTCATGCTAATAACCATCTAAAGGTCTTAAAGGGCATCAAATCCACAAAAGAGAACTTACAGGCGGCCCTAACTGGTGAGAATGATGAATGGGAGAAAATGTACCCGGAAATGATTGAGGCTGCAAGAGCAGAGGGCCACAAGGCTGCGGAGATCTCCTTCCACTATGCAAATGAGGTGGAGAAGATTCATTCCCAGCTCTATCAGCAGCTCCTCGGGAGTCTGGACGCATCCAAGGAGTCCTTCCCATACTATGTCTGTCCTTACTGCGGAAATACCGTCGAGCGGGAAGCTCCGGGAACCTGTTCCGTTTGCGGGGCCGATGGCAAGCTCTTCAAGAGAATAGACTGAAAATGCAATGATCACGGAAGCTGCCGGACCAGTCTCAGTCTCGACCCCTGACAAGGTCCCCTGTTTCTTATGCTATGAACGACATCATTGACTCCTTTGGAAATCCCGCTTGTGATTCTGTTAGAGAATCCATCAGAGTAGAGATCGTCAAGCACTGGGATGAGCAGGAGATTGTGGGACTCTACGGTGCTGCAGGCTGGTGGAAGGAAGGCATGGACCCGGGCAGGATTCCAGAGCTTATCCTTGGCAGCTTTCTTTTTGCTGTAGCGATCGATATTTCTACCGGAAAGGCCGTAGGGACGGGGCGGGTGATATCAGATGGAGTTGCCGATGCTTATATTCAGGATCTTGTGGTGCTGGCGAGGTGGAGAGGATCGGACGTGGGAAGAATGATCGTCTCAGCCTTGCTTGATGGCTGCCGGGCGCATAAACTATCCTGGGTCGGTCTGATTGCAGAGCCCGGCACGGAGGGTTTCTATAGCTCAATTGGTTTTTCGCCGATGGTAGGATATATTCCCATGCTCTATTCTTCTATTCTTACTGAGGCGGTATAATTGCTGGGCAGTTCTGACTTTCGTCCTGTATCTCTTGAAGACAGGGACATTTTTGCCCGTCATTATGAACGCTATCCGCAGGTGCATAGCGATAATACCTTCACCAACATGGTCTGCTGGAATAACTATGCCCATTATAAATTCGTCAAGGCAGGGGAAGCAATCATCCTCTCCAGCACCATTGACCAAAAAACGCGCTACCGCCCGCCCATCGGGCCGAGGGACCCGGAGCTTCTGGCAGATGTCCTGCAACTTGCAGCCAAAAGCGATGACGAATGGCCTTTTGTCATCCTTGACCCTGAGAGCCGGGAATGGATTGCTGGACTTTATCCTCAAATGAACATTGTGCCGGAGAGAAAATATTTTGATTACGTCTACCTTGCAGCAGACCTGGCGGAGCTTCCTGGCAAAAAGTATCTTACTATTCGCCACCAGTTAAACAAGTTCCAGAAGACCTGTTCCCCCATTGTGGAGAAAATAGGTCCGGACAGCATCCCCGAGGTCAGCGACTTTCTGGATCAGTGGTGCGATTGGAAGGACTGCGATTCCGATCCTGTAATGGCAAGCGAGAAGGATGCACTTTCCTATGCACTATCTCATTATCAGGAGCTTATGCTCTCTGGTCTTGCTATCAGAGTTGATGGAAAAATTGGCGCGATATCTTTTTTCGAGGGCCAAAATAAGGATACTGCACTGGTGCATTTCGAAAAAGGGCTGCCGGACTGCAAGGGTATCTACAGGGCGATCAATGCCGAAACGTCAAGGATCCTGGCAAAAGATTATACATTCATAAACCGGGAAAGCGATATGGGTGTGATGGGAATCCGGGAGGCAAAGATGCGCTACCATCCTCATCACATGGTGGAGGTGCATCTGATCAAAAGGGAGGAGCTGGAGATATAGACTATGGCAAAAGACGTTTGGCCGATCGGACTTCTTTGGATTAGCAGTCAAAAGTCGTGGATGTCCGAAAAGGACAAGACCTAAATTATTCCCTTGGCTCTGAGCGCGTTTTTGATTTCGGCCACATCGCCCTTCAATCCTTCAATATCGCTTTTATCTTTCAGGTCGCGATTCATGTCCTTAATCTCCAAGATGGTTTCGTCTTGCTTGTCAAGTGTCCCATCCATCTTCTCACCCAGGAATATCTTGGTATCCCCTATCCCTTTGATGGTTTCGTCTTGCTTGTCAAGCATCCTGTCCATCTTCTCACCCAGGTTCTCGTTCATCCTGTCCATCTTCTCGGCCAGGAATTCCTTTGTGCCTCTGATCTCCTGGATGGTTTCATTTTGCTTTTCAAGTATCGAGCCCAGTAATCCTCTCATGTCTTTAAGAATGCTTATGCCTTCATCGAGTCGAGAATCCGTCTCGCCTGGCCCAACCAGCTTGGAAAAGTTGCTGAATTCGCCACTGGATAAAGTATAATTCTTTTCAATTGATGGTACGTGTTTAGCTCCTCATAACCAGCATCATTGAGCTGAATTGATGATATCTTCTACGTTAAATCCTGCAAGGTAAACTTGCAACCGCATAGCCGATCGGTAGCGATTTTGGATTTTGACAAAT
>CABMDX010000288.1 GCA_902385025.1 uncultured archaeon
CAAGGTAAACTTGCAACCGCATAGCCGATCGGTAGCGATTTTGGATTTTGACAAATATATTGATGACCATGAGTTCATCGAAGAAAACAGTATTAAGCGAACAGGTAGGAGGAGCTAAACACATACTTTTCGTGATATATATTTATATTAAAGTTACTATTATATTTGTATGAATCCTAATAGCCGAGCCAATTATCGAAGAAAAATATCACTAATACACAGCTTTAGGGAATGTTTTATAAATAAAATGTAATAATATGAGGAAAATTGATGCACGGAATACATGGCTTCTATCAGGATCCTAAGCACCATGTAGCTCTGATTACCATAATCTATTTTGCTCACCTCATTGCATCTCCTCCAATCTCGATCGTATCTATACTGGTGATTTGATTGAAGCCATTAAGCGTTGAAGATCCCGAAGTCGCAGCCGCAATCCAATCTGAGCTGGAGCGGCAGCGAAATAGCATCATACTGATTGCATCTGAGAATTACGCAAGTAGAGCGGTCATGGAGGCACAGGGCTGTGTCATGACCAACAAATACGCAGAGGGCTATCCGGGCAAAAGATACTACCGTGGCACCTCCTTTGTAGATGTGGCCGAGGAGCTGGCGCGCGAGCGCTGCAAGAAGCTCTTTGGCGCAGAGCATGTAAATGTGCAGCCGCACAGCGGCACCCAGGCCAATATGGCGGCCTACTTTGCAATTTTAAAGCCCGGTGACACCATCATGGGCATGAATCTGGCCCATGGCGGGCACCTTTCCCATGGCAGTCCGGTAAACTTCTCCGGCAGGATGTACAAGATCGTGCCCTACAGTGTCTCGCGGGAGACGGAGATGCTCGACTATAGCGATATGGCTGACATCGCCAGAAAGAGCAAGCCACAGTTGATAGTCGTGGGTGCATCCAGCTATCCCAGGACAATAGACTTCAAGGTCGTCCGCGAGATTGCTGATGAAGTTGGCGCCAGGGTTATGGCCGATATTGCCCATATCGCAGGCATGTGTGCCGTAGGCGCCCATCCTTCCCCCATCCCTTACTCTGATATCGTGACCACAACCACCCACAAAACGCTGAGGGGCCCGAGGGGCGCTCTGATCATGTGCAAAGAAGAACTGGCATCGGCCATAGATAGATCGGTCTTCCCCGGAACCCAGGGCGGGCCATTCATGCATGCCATTGCAGCCAAGGCTGTGGCCTTCAAAGAGGCCCTGACACCAGAGTTCAGGGAATATCAGTTCCAGGTGGTCAGAAATGCAGATGCTCTGGCCAAGAGGCTGATGGATAACAGGTTCGAGCTTGTGAGCGGCGGAACTGATAATCATCTGATGCTGGTCAAGATGCTCAAAGAGGGCCTGACCGGCAAGATAGCGGATGAGACCCTGGAGAGAGCAGGAATCACGCTAAATAAGAACATGATTCCCTTTGACCCGGCCACACCATTCGTCACCAGCGGCATCAGAATCGGCACGCCCTGTGTTACCTCCAGAGGAATGAAAGAAGAGCAGATGGTACAGATCGCAGATATGATTACCACTGTGCTGCGGGACATCAAGAACGAAGAGACCGTGTCCGCGGTCCGAATAAAGGCCAGAGAGCTGTGCGACCAGTTCCCGCTGTATCCTGATCTGGCATGATAATCGATGGAAAAGCCCTGGCCCAGGAAGCGGAAGCAGAGACCAGGCAAATGATTGAGATGCTGGCGAGGCGAGGCGTTGTGCCCGGTCTTGCAACGGTGCTGGTAGGTGAGAATCCAGCCTCGCAGATGTACGTTCGGATCAAACATTCCGCATGCGATCGAGTGGGAATAAGATCAGAGAATGTGGTGCTCGCGGAGAATATATCAGAAGAGCTTCTCATAGAGAAGATTTTGGAACTCAATTTGCGCCCTGAGATTCATGGCATTCTGCTGCAGCTTCCACTGCCCAAAGGCCTGAACCCTCAGAAGGCCATGATGACAATCTCTCCCAGGAAGGATGCAGATGGATTTCACCCTGAGAACATGGGCGCGCTGCTCTTGGGTGCTGAGAAAATGGTTCCATGCACTCCTCGGGGAATCATTTTTGCGCTGGAGAAGCTCGGAAAAAAGCTTGAGGGCGCAGAGGTGGTCATAGTGGGCCACAGCAATGTGGTGGGCAAGCCACTCGCGGCCATGTTCCTGAATCGCAATGCTACGGTGCAGGTCTGCCACGTCTTTACCAGAGATCTGGCGGAACATACCCGCGACGCTGACATATTAGTAGTTGCGGCAGGCGTTCCGGCTCTGATTAAAAAAGAGATGGTCAAGCCAGGGGCCTATATTTTTGATGTGGGGATCAACCGGGTAGGGAACAAGACTGTGGGTGACGTGGACTTTGAGGCCGTAAAGGATGTGGCTGCAGCCATAACCCCGGTTCCGGGGGGCGTTGGACCGCTGACGGTGGCTATGCTGCTTCGCCAGACTGTGCAGGCTGCCGAGAACCTGACGACCTAGAAAGGAGACGGCAGAGACTTGTCCCTGGTAATTGCTCTCGCAGGAAGCAAAGAGGCAGTCATCGGAGGCGACCGGCGAGCCATATCTTTTTTGGGCTCCTCACCCAGGCTCGAGGAGGAGCTTTATTCTGGCAAAATAAAAAGCGATCAGGAGCTCAAGGCCAGAGCAAAAGAGCTGAAAGCATCCCTGCAGGTCTCAGACGGCAGAGAGAAGGTCTGGAAACAAGGGGAGCTGCTGGTGGGAGAGGTCACGGAGACTTCGGCCAGTCTCTCGCGGCGAAGGAGGATTTATCTTTTGCCCGGAGCCCACCTCATTGTCGACATCACCGACCTCAATGCCAGGATCACGGGCAAGGGAAAAGTCGGATGTGTGGTGCTTGGAAATCGTTTCTCTCAGGCTCTGGCGGCTGAAGAGGTGGCCAGGGCCGGTGGAAGGGTCAGCGAGGCCCTGATCAAGAGCATTCTGACAAAGGCCGGAGAGATGACGGCATCCGTAAGCCGGGAGCATATTATTCTCTGTAGCGTTGCCCTGAAGCCGGACCCCAGCGCGGCGCTCCTGAAGGCTCTGGAGGAGGACTGCAGGCAAGAGGGTTGGAGGCTATGAGCCCCTCAGTTGGGCGCTCAGCAGTGATTCTGGCCGGTGGCAACAGCAGCCGCATGGGCGAGGAGAAAGATTTTTTGGAGTTTGATGGAAAACCGCTTCTCAGCCGCACTGTGGAGAAGCTGGGGCGGGTTACAGATGAGATCGTGGTAGTTGCCAGAGATGAGGCCCAAGCAGAGCTTCTGGGGAAGCTCTTTTCCAGAGGTCAAGCCCCGGGCCCCAGGCTCCTGTTCACCTGGGACAGCGTAAAGGGCTTTGGGCCTGTTGCTGGCCTTGATGCTGGCATGGCAATCGCGAGCGGCACTCTTGCCTTTGCCGCTGGCTGCGATCTTCCATTTCTCAAGCCAGAAGTCGTTAGCAGGCTTTTCGAAAAGGCAGAGGAGGAGATGGACCTTGAGGCCGTTGTCCCGATACAGGCTGAGGGAGTCTATGAGCCGCTGCATTCCGTATATCGCCGAGAGAAGATGCTCTTTTTATGCCGGAGGGCTCTGGAAAAGGGAGAGCGCAGGATTTACAATATCCTTCAGGATCTGCGGATCCGTTGTGTTCGGATGGAGTGCTTTCGGCCGCTCGATCCCGAGCTACTGAGCTTCTTCAACCTGAATACCCCATTGGACCTTGAAGCAGCCAGAGCTCTTTGGCAATTGCAGGCACAAGTGCGACAGTTGGAATAGTCAGAATAGCCGCATCGTTAATCTGCTGCCATCACGGGTTCGTTTTGCTAAGCGTAATGTTTCAGTAGTTGATATATTATGTACACAATCACTACGAATAGCATGAGTCGCACAAGCCACCAGAAGGTGTTCCATAAAACCAGGGCAACCAAAATGGCCAGGAGTATCAGAACCAGGTTCTTCTCGCGGCTCAGAGCAGGCTGCGGCAATCCAAATATCCGCCTAGACATCTAGGGGTGCCTTATTTCCTTTATGGTATTAACTGTTTCCCCACAATTCTTCCACTCCGGCCGAACCAAAAGCATTATACATCCTCATTCCTCTTTTGGGGTGGTGAATTTCCTTTGGATAAGCTTGAGCTGGTGATTAGTAATACTGAAGAGATAGTTACAGTGGATGAACTCAAAGGGCTGCTGGAGCAGACGAGGCGCCCCCGGGCCTATGTTGGATACGAGACCAGCGGCAAGGTGCATCTGGGCCATATGCTGACTGCCAACAAGCTGCTGGATCTGCAGAAGGCGGGATTCGATGTTGTTGTGCTCCTGGCAGATCTGCATGCCTTCCTCAATGAGAAGGGCTCTCTGGAGGAGGTGCGAAAGATCGCAGACTACAACCGGGACTGCTTTATGGCCCTGGGCCTAGACCCGGAGAGGACGGAGTTTGTCTATGGAACTGACTATCAGCTCAAGCCGGACTACATGCTCAAGATCCTGCAGATGGCTCGCAATACCACGCTCAATCGCGCCCGGAGAAGCATGGACGAGGTTTCACGCAACGCTGAAAACCCCATGGTCTCGCAGATGATCTACCCGCTAATGCAGGCAATAGATATTGCCGATCTCAAGATAGACCTGGCTGTGGGCGGCATAGACCAGCGCAAGATCCACATGCTGGCAAGAGAAGAGCTGCCGCGCCTGGGGCTGCCTGCTCCCGTATGCATGCACACGCCGCTGATACCCGGCCTAAACGGAGAGAAGATGTCTTCCTCTAAGGGAAACAACATCGCAGTGGACGAGCCGGCTGCAGAAGTCGAGAAAAAGATCAAAAGTGCATTTTGTCCCGCCAAGGTGGTGGAGAACAATCCCGTGCTGGCAATATGCAAGTACCACGTCTTCCC
>CABMDX010000289.1 GCA_902385025.1 uncultured archaeon
GATAGAAGTTCATCTTGCCCGCAAACTCAGGCTGAAACTCAGATATCTTCAGGTCGATAACCACATAGCAGCGTAGATTCAGATGATAAAATAGAAGATCAATATAAAAGTCCTGGTCTCCAACCTCCAGGTGATACTGGCTTCCTACGAAGGCGAATCCCACTCCAAGCTCCAGCAAAAACTCCCGCAGATGATTTAGCAGGGCGGCCTCTAAGTCCCGCTCCTGCGCCTCCTTACCAAGGGTTAGGAAATCGAAGTTGTAAGGATCTTTGAGAATCTGACGGGCAAGCTCAGACTGTGGAGCTGGCAGCGTCCGGTCAAAGTTAACCAGCGCCTGTCCTTGTCTCTGGTACAGACCGCTCTCAATTTGGTGGACCAGGACATTCCTGCTCCAGCCGTTTGAGATGGTCTGGCGGATATACCAAATCCGCTCTTCTGGGCGTCTCACCTTATCCAGCAAGACGCAGTTATGGAACCAGGGAATTTGTGCAGCAAGCTGCTGCACAATTGTCTCATCGGGATATGCCTCGGAAAATGCTCTCATGTATTTCAGATTCCGAGACGAGAGACCTTTCATCTCCGGAAACTCTCGCTGCAGGTCCAAAGACAGTCGGTCAATAACCTTAGAGCCCCATCCCTCCTCTTGCTGCTGCTTGAGAATTTGCCTGCCCATTCTCCAGTACAAGAGGACCAGCTCGCGGTTTACTGCCAGCCCTGCCTTCAGCCTGGCTGCTCTGATCTGATCCTTCAGGCCTGCCAGAATGGCAGCGTAACCAGTCGGAAGCTCCACCAACCGCCCCTCAGATCTCATACCCCAGTCCCTTCAGGTTAGTCCGAATCTCTGCTTCCAGCCGCGCCGATTCCTGGAACTGGTCGCCCAGCCTGGCCGTCAGCCTTCGCATCTTCTCCTCGAAAGGCTCTTCGTCCGCCTCCCCCTTCTCTTCTCCGACATAGCGCCCCGGTGTAAGAACATAGCTGCTCCCGCGGATCGTGTCGATGGTCGCGCTCATGCAAAAACCAGGCACATCCTCGTACTTCCCTGCGCCTGCATCGCCTCGCCAGGCATGATAAGTCCCGGCAATTCTCGCAATCTCTTCATCGGTCAGCAGCCGATGCACTCGGTCCACCAAGTACCCCAGCTTCCTGGCATTAATGAAGAGAGTCTCTCCTCGTCTATCTCTAAACCGACTATCTCGTTTGTTTCTGGCCAGGAACCAGAGGCAGGCGGGAATTTGAGTAGAGTAAAAGAGCTGCCCCGGCAGTGCTACCATGCAATCCACAAGATCGGCTTCGATTATGTTCCTGCGAATCTCGCCCTCACCTGACTGATTTGAAGACATGGAGCCGTTGGCGAGGACAAAACCGGCCAACCCATTGGGAGCCAAATGGTAAATAAAGTGCTGCACCCAGGCGAAATTAGCATTGCCCGCCGGAGGAGTGCCATACTTCCAGCGAACATCATTTTTTAGCTCTCCGCCGCCCCATTCACTGCTATTGAAGGGTGGATTAGCCAGGATATAATCTGCCTTTAGATCTTTATGCAGGTCACGGCGAAAACTATCTGCATGCTCCGGTCCTAGATTGCCTTCTATTCCTCTGATGGCCAGGTTCATCTTGGCCAGACGCCAGGTGGTGTAGTTCGACTCCTGGCCATACACACTGATATCTCTTCTATTTCCTTCATGGGCTCTAACGAATTTGTCGCTTTTAACGAACATGCTTCCGGAACCGCAGCATGGATCATAAACACGGCCTTTGAAAGGAGCGAGCATCTCAACAAGGGTTTTTACCACGCAACTCGGAGTATAGAATTGTCCGCCCTTCTTTCCTTCAGCAGAAGCGAATTGTTCTAGGAAATACTCGTATGCATCGCCAAGAAAATCAGTTGATCCAGTTTCTTTATCTCTAAGTTCAATATTGCTGATGAGATCGATCAGGCCACTCAGAGCTTGCATGTCCAGACCGGGCCTGGCGTAATCCTTGGGCAAAACTCCTTTGAGCGATTTGTTTTCATGCTCAATGGCCACCATGGCATCATCTACGAGCTTTCCTATCTTCGGCTGCCTGGCATTGGCTTTGAGGTAGGACCAACGGGCCTCTTTTGGCACCCACAAGATATTCTCCGAAAGATACTCGTCCGGATGCTCTGGATCAGCTCCTTGATCCTCTTCTTTAAGCAATTGTTCATGCCTCTCTTGGAAGGCGTCAGAAATGTATTTGAGAAAAATAAGGCCGAGGACGACGTGCTTATACTCTGCTGCGTCCATGTTATTTCGTAACTTATCCGCTGCCATCCAAAGCGCGGCTTCTAAGCTCAGGGTCGCATCTTTATTCTTTGAAATAGCGCTACGCTTTCCGTTAGCCATATCAACTCCTTAAGCCATAGCCTGGCTATTGGCATACTCCACGAAATAGTTTTTGGATGAAGTAACGTCGCCAAGCAGTTCGGATAAGACTTCCGAATGAGAAGGACTACAAAAAAAGGAGGGTGATATCCCGCTTCAAATGAGCGGGATGTTCTCAACGGACTCGGAGTTGGCCAGAGCGGAGATGTCTCCCGCGGGGTTGCCCAGGGCCTTGGCCTTGATGACGCAGCGCATGATTTTGCCGCTCCTCGTCTTGGGCACATCCTTGACGAAGTAGACCTTGTTCGGGTAAGCGACAGGTCCCAGGACCTTGCGCACGTGCTTGGC
>CABMDX010000290.1 GCA_902385025.1 uncultured archaeon
ATCTCAAAGTGCGTGTCGTCCGAGTCCCTGTCCCTTCTCTCCAGGAACGTGTTGCCGATCATCTCCACCAGCCTTGCCGCTCCTGCATAGCCCAGAACGGGGAAGTAATGCAGATTGGCCCGATCGGTGATGGGGAAGCCTACCCGCACCAGCGGGATATCCTCGGCCCTGGCGATCAGCTTGCCGTAGCTATTGCCGATGAGCATATCCACCGGCTGATTCTTGATCTTCTGGTGCAGGAGGAAGGTGTCTCCTTGCAGCGCCTCGCAGTCGGGAGCGACGCTATGCACCTCTTCAGCAAACTTCTTGTCGGGGGTGCCGGTCAGGGCAAAGACGGGATTCATGCCCATCTCCACTGCCAGGCTGAGCATGCCTACCACTGTGTCCGGGTCTCCGAAGACTGCCAGGCTCTTGCCGTGGAAGTGGGGATGAGCATCGGTCATCATGTCCACCAGGCGGCCCCGCTCGTATTCTATCTCCTGGGGAATGGGCACGCCCATGAGGCTGGAGACGTTCATCACAAAGGCATCGGTATTGCCAATGCCAATGGGCATGGGGCCGATGACGGCGGGAATCTGGAACTTGCCCTTCAGGACCACGGCTCCGGCGGCTCCGGCCGTCCTGCCCAGCGCAATGGTGGCGCGGGAGTTGGCGGCGTCCACCAGATCCGGGACGGTAGTTCCGCCGGGCGGATAGAGCCCACCGGATTCCGGTGTCAGCGGCGCATCTAAGTCGTCAGTCGTATCCGGAAATACGATATACGAGACGCCCATCATGGCAAGGATTCTCTTGATCTCCCGGATGTCTCCCGGGTCTACGAACCCGGGTATCACGTTCAATTTGCCATTGGGCTTGCTCTTCCTCGGAAAGCTCTGGGCAATGGCCTTGACTGCATTGTCGTAGCCTGTGATATGCGATCCTACGTAGCTTGGCGTATTGGCGATTACCACGCGCACCTTGGGGTCGAAGAACTCCTCTTCTTTGATCTCTTCCATGAAAGAGGAGACGTCGTCGCCTATGGTCTCGGAGGAGCAGGTCGTATTGACGGCCAGAACATCCGGGTGATAAATGTTCACGACGTTGTTGACCGCCTCCTTGAGGTTATTTCTGCCCCCGAAGACCACTGAGTCCTCCGTAAAGGAAGAGGTCGCAGCCAGCGTAGGCTCGCGGTAGTGGCGGGCCAGCACCATGCGAAGGTACGAGCTGCACCCCTGCGAGCCGTGGGTGATTGGCATACAGTTGTGGATGCCTTTATAGGCCAGGATGGCACCGATAGGCTGGCAGATCTTGGCCGGGTTTATGACCAGTGTCTCTCTATGCGCCAATTCTTTTGGCGTGTAATCAAGCATTGCTGTTCTGCCTCCAGGGCGGATTTATGAATTTCCAGGTGGGGCTGTTCACAGACATGTCGATGTCTTTGGCGAACTGTACGAAGCCAACAAATCCGGTGTATGGGCCGCTGTAGTCGTAAGAGTGCATCTGGCGGGAGGGAATGTGCATCTTCTGGAAGACGTACTTGTCTTTTATCCCCGAGCAGAAGAGATCTATTCCCAGATCCTTTACCAGTCGTTCGCACTCATGATGGCTGTAGTCGTCGATCATGATCTGGCCATCTTTCATGTGGGGCAGCAGTCCCTCGTAATCCATCAGCCTCGGAATCAACTCCATCTTCTCTCGAATTGCGGCATCGTCGTAGGCTGAGACCGTGTTCGGGTCGCGCTTGTAGTGGATGTCCTCCAGCACTTTGGAGCATCCGGTGTGGACAATACTGGAGAGGACTTTTCTGCCCTCATAGTCGTCCCTGTGGGCGAACTCGTAGCCTGCAACCACAACGTCCATCCCAAGGGTCTCGAACATATTCCTGACGTGATGGGCACGCGAGCCGCCGACCAGAATCATGACCCTTTTCCCGGCCAGCCTCTTCCTGTACATATCGATTATCGGCTGGATTTTGGCCATCTCCTCGGAGATCACAGCTTCTGTTCTTTTGGTCAGATCCGTATCGTCAAAGAATGCAGCCATGTCACGCAGGGTCTTGATGGTATCCTCCACGCCCAGGTAGTTGACCTTCAGCCAGGGGACGCCGTACTTCTCTTCCATCATGCGGTTGGTGTAGTTGATGGAGCGGTGGCAGAGCAGGATGTTCAGCTTGGCCCTGTGGGCCTGGGCGATATCGTGGAAGGAAGGGTCTCCAGTGAAGGGACTGAGGATACGGTAGCCAACCCTCTCCAGAAGATCCTTGACCACCCAGTAGTCTCCGCCGATATTGTACTCTCCAAAGACGTTGACATCATAGGGTCCCGGATTCTCCAGCTCCTCTGTGCCCACGAGATGCTCCATCAGGGCATTGGAGGCGATGTGGTGGCCGGCAGACTGGGAGACGCCGCGGTAGCCCTCGCAGCGCACAGGGATGACCTTTATCCTGAGATCCTCCTCCGCTTTCTTGCAGACCGATTCGATATCGTCGCCGATGAGGCCGATGGGGCAGGTGCAGAAGACTGAGATGCATTTCGGCTTGAAGATAGCATAGGCTTCCCTGATGGCAGCCGCCAACTTTTTCTCTGCACCAAAGACGATATCGGTCTCCTTGACGTCCGTGCTAAGGCAGTAGCCCGCATAGCAATCCCTGCCCTCTTCCGGACTCATGAGATTGCGACGTGTACCCCACGTGAAGTAGGCGCAACCGATGTGACCGTGGGTGATGTGAAGGATATCTTTGATCGGCCCGAAGACGACTCCCTTGGAGCCGGCGTAGGCGCAGCCCCGGTTGGTGAGAATACCAGGAATACTGCGGTGATTTGCCTCGATATGCTGTTCTATCTCGCAGGAGTCCTTGTCGACCACGTGCTTCTTTCTAATATCACCGGTCTTTTTGGGAAGGCCTTCCAGCATTCCCTCAACCGTCTTACGGCTCTTGGCTATGGTTACTGGTTCTCTCTCGACTCTGCTCATGATACGGCCACGCTCCCTCTCTCTCCGGTTCTTATTCTGACCGACTCTTCCACTGGACAGATGAAGATCCGGCCATCGCCATAGTTGCCTGTGCGATTGACCTTGGTGATCACAGCCACCACTGCCGGCACGAATTCATCTTCCACCATGACTGATATCATCCTTTTGGGAATGTACTTCATGCTCCTTTTATCCGACAGAGCAAGCTCTGAGGGGTGAGGGATCGTCAGGCCCCGCTGCTTTCCCCGTCCGGAGACCTTGTAGGCGGTGATGGAGGAGATGCCGATGACATCCAGGGCGTTTTTGGTGGCCTCCATCTTGTTCATCTGGATGATGGCCAGAACTTCTTTCATTCTACAGCCCTCGCTGGCCAGTCCTTATGGTGTAGGCCTCCTCGACTGAGGATACGAAGATCTTGCCGTCCCCGATGTTTCCGGTTCTGGCACCCTCCTCGATGATTTTGATTGCTGAATCCAGCAAGTCGTCGTCTACTACCATCATGAGCATGGTTTTGGTCAGATTATCGTAGACCTCATTGCCCACCTTGATGCCTTTCTGCTTGCCTCTGCCGAAGACCTCGATGCGGGTGAGGGCCGTGAAGCCTCCAGCTTCTAGGGAATCGGCCACCTTATCGACGGCTTCAGGCCTGATGACGGCACGGATCATCTTCATTCCATTACACCCCATTCCATCATGACTTCCTCAAGCTCCTCGTACTCCATTGGCTTCGGAATCACGAACATCTGGTTTTCATCGACGGCCTTTGCCAGGCCCAGGTAGGCCTTGGCCTGATCCGATTCTGGCGCGTACTGGATTACTGTCTGCTTGTGAATCTCGGACTGGTGGACGATGTTGTCTCTCGGCACGAACTGGATCATCTGGCTGCCGATCTTCTCGGCAAAGGCTCCAACAAGCTCCTTTTCCCTGTCGACATTTCGAGAGTTGCAGATGATTCCACCTAGACGCGTGCCCCCTGACTCGGCGAACTTCTGAATGCCCTTGCAGATGTTGTTGGCTGCATAAAGGGCCATCATCTCGCCTGAAGCGACGATGTAGATCTCCTGTGCTTTCCCTTCCCGAATGGGCATGGCGAAGCCGCCGCAGACTACGTCGCCCAGGACGTCGTAGAAGACGTAGTCCAGGTCGTCTGTGTAGGCCCCGAGGTTCTCAAGGAGACCGATGGAGGTGATGATGCCTCGACCGGCGCAGCCGACACCCGGTTCAGGACCGCCGGATTCGACACACCGAATGCCTCCAAATCCGGTCTTCAGGACATCGTCCAGTTCAACCTCGCCTTCTTTTCTCAGGGTATCCAGAACGGAAGGCTGCCTCTTGCCGTTCATGAGCATTTTCACCGAGTCTGCTTTGGGATCGCAGCCGATCTGCATTATCTTCTTGCCCATTGTCGACAGGGCAGCAGTCAGGTTCTGGGTGGTAGTCGACTTTCCGATTCCGCCTTTTCCATAGATGGCTATCTGTCTCATTCTGCTCCTAATTTTTATTTTAATCTTTTTATTGGCCGGGAGGGGCCTTGTTCCGTGGTCTTGGACTCATCCTGCGCTCGATGGTTGGGGGGAGAGGCCCCCGACATCGAGGAATAACCGGGTATGCGAAGGTGCTTTTCCTCAGATCGAACCGTTCTTTTAATTTCACCTCTGGGAGATAGGAGAAGAACTGGTTATAAGCAATTATTTGAGAAGATGGCGGAGCATGTCGGATTTGTGCGGAGGGAGTGTGAAAAAATATGAGGAAAGCTGAACAAGTGTGATCTGAAAAAGAAAGAGTATTTATTGATAATAATATAAATAATCGGATTCTCGAATCTTACAAGAAATTGGATGGCGCACTTATTGGACGAAAA
>CABMDX010000291.1 GCA_902385025.1 uncultured archaeon
CGGCCCCGATACAAGAACTCTTCCTTCCTCTTTGGAAGCTTGGACCCTGCTTTTTTAGCCAAAACCATCACCTAGCGCTTACCGGTCTTCCTTGCGGCAATAGAACCAACCTTTCGGCCTGGGGGCGTATTCCTGCTGACCGTCTTTGGCCGGCCGGGATGCTGGCGTCCACCGCCACCGAAGGGGTGGTCCACAGCATTCATAGCTACGCCTCTAACGATAGGCCACTTCTTTGCCTTGGATCGGAACTTGTAGAAGCTCTTTCCTGCCTTGACCAGAGGCTTGTCCAGACGGCCGCCTCCGGCAACGACTCCTATGGTCGCCATGCACTTCGGGCTGAGCCATTTCATCTCCCCGCTGGGGAGCTGGACGACTGTTTGGCCCACATCATGAGCCACGAGAATGGCACAGACCCCAGAAGCACGGGCGAACTGGCCGCCGTGACCAGGCTGCGATTCGACGTTACAGATTGGTATGCCCTCAGGGATCTCCGCCAGGGGCAGAGTGTTTCCCGGTTCGATTGGCACCGATATGCCGCAAGCTACTTCCTGGCCCACATACATGCCCTCTGGAACCAGAATGTATCTCATCTCACCGTTGTTTAGAGCCACGAGAGCGACAGGAGCTGTTCGTGCGGGGTCACGCACTATATTCTGAACCACGCCTTTGATATTCTCGCCCTGGTCGACCTTGATGTGCTTGATATCCGCCCTGTACCTGTGAGAGGGTGCCCTATACGTAGGACCTCCTGCGCCTCTATTTTGAGATATGATTCGATGTCCCATAGTCTTACCCCACCTACAGCAGTCCCAGCCTTGTGGCTAATTCATTCGCGCTTCCCTCTCCAGCCAGCTTCACGACGGCCTTCTTCTGCCCGCGGGAGGTGATCATGGTTCTGACTGCCAGAACCTCGATGTCATAAAGACCTTCCAGGGCCTTCTTGATCTCCGGCTTGGTGGCTCTCATATCCACCAGGAACTCCATGGTATCATTGGAGTCGATCATGCCGGTGACCTTTTCTGTTACAAAGGGACTCTTAATTATCATTGTCTAAGCCTCCTGGGAGCCTTTCTTGGAGAGCTTGTCGAGAGAGGACTCGGTCCAGACGGTCAGTCTGCCTGCCCTGGTTCCCGGTGCGAGCAGCTCGGCGTTCAGCTTCTCCACGGTAATGAAATCCACACCGGGAAGATTCCGGGCGGCTTTTCCCAGGCCCTGATCATTGCCGACGACAATGAGCAGGCTCTTTTTGCCCTTATATTTCCTTCCCCGCAGCTTGCCCTTGCCAGCTCTGATCTTCCTTCCGAGCTTTGCCCTCATGATATCATCCCATAGGCCAGCAGCCACCAGGAACTTCACGACCTCGGAGGTCTTGCTCAAAGACTCAATCTCATTCTTGGCAACAACCGGCAGTTCCATAGAGAACTTATGGCCGCGAGCTCTTACCAGCTCTGTGCAGGCTGTAGCAGCAATGGCGGAGCGGATGGCCTTGCGGCGCTCTTTGATGTTTACCTTCTCCGTGTAATCGGCGTTTGGCTGGGGAGCATGCGACCTGCGGCCTCCTACGGCCATGGGTATGCCTGCAGCCTTTCTGCCGTTCTTCAATCTGGGAACTCTGGAGACGCCGTGTCCGGGACCCCAGGACTGGGCAGAGGTGTTCATTCCTGCGTAGAAATGAGGTCCATAGGCCTGGAGCCTGTTTGCCTGTGCAGCCAGCACAGATCTCTTGATGATGTCCGGCCGGTACTCCTCCTCGAAGACGGGAGGCAGATCGACCTGACCGCTTACATTTCCTGATAGATCGATGACATTTGCCTTCATTGCCTAGACCCCCTGCTTGGACTCTTTGCTGACGTAGAGGAATTCGGGCGCCTTCACGAAGTTCATTCCGGGCCTGATGGCATGTCTCATGCGAACCATCCTCTTGATGGGGCCAGGAACGCTTCCCTTGATCAGGACATAATTATTGCGAACAATGCCGTAACCTGGGAATCCTCCTTCGGGGGTAACCTCTGCGCCGTCTGTTCCGATGAACATCAATCGCTTGTTGAACTCCGTCCTCTGATGATAGCCCATCTGGCCGAGCTGCGGTACGCGCCAGCTTATATGCGATGGATGCCAGGGACCCAGGTTTCCGACGTGGCGCACCTTGCCGGTGCGGGCGTGCTTTCTCTTGGCGATGGCAATTCCCCAGCGTCTGACAGGGCCCTGTGTTCCTTTGCCCTTGGTTACGGCTGAGGCATCAAGCAGATCGCCGTTCTCAAAGACTGCAGAAATTGGGACCTGCTGACCGAGCAGCGTTTGAGCAAACTTGAGCCGGTCCTGCATGGAGCCGCCGTTGACTGGTATCTCCATGAGCTCTGGCAGCTTCTTGGGAACTCCGGTGATGAGCATGGGATTGGTGTGGGCCACGACCCTCACATCTGCAATATCCGAGCCCAGGGCCTGCAAGTCGCCAAGAGATGAGCCGTGGGTCTTCTTGGGAACTGTCATGCTGCGGGCCAGATCCGGGCTGAGGTTCTCGGCCCAGGCCTCGCCTGCCGCCCGAAGGCCGCCATTATAATTCTCATAGGCGCGCACGGCCACCACGTTCAATGGGGGCACCTCCAGAACCGTTACGGGCACGCTGATCTCCATGCCCTCGGTAAGGCTCCGGGGTCGGTCGTCGATCATGATAACGTGAGTCATGCCGGCTTTATATCCGGCAAAGCCTGCTATCCTGGCCTTGTCCTCTTCGGGCCAGCTTCTGATTCTGGGGACCTAGCTCTTGGCCCTCTTTCTCGGGCTGTAGGCCAGCGAACCTCTTCTTGGTCGGTGAATCTTTGCCATTTAGTCCTCCACAGGCACCAGGTTAAGCAGGGCCAAAGTTGCGAAAACCGCTTCCTCCACCCTGACGGTTTCGGTTCCCTGATGCGGAATGGTGTTGATCATTTCATACCTGTCCATTGCTTCTTTACTCAAGAAAGCATCCACGCCTCGTGCGGGTGAGCCGAATGCCACCGCAAGATCGCGCTTCTGGTCCGTATGGCCCATCTTCTGGAGGATTTCTGGCGTTATGGCCTTTCCTTTCCTGGTGGTGAGAACGACTCTGGCATCCTTTCTGGACTCCAGAAAGCCTTCTAGGCCCTCCACTATCTCGGTCTCGTACCCCCAGTAATGAGGGATCTCCTTTTGGTCCACAGGCTCAGCGGCGAGGGGCTCTTGCGAAAAGATTCTGACATTTAGGCGCTGCCCCACCTGGTACACCTTATTGGTGCGGAGGGGAATAGGGCGATCGATTCCGATTTCCACCCAAACGCCGCCATCAGATCCGACGCTTTCAACGACTGCTCCGACGCGATACTCGCCAATCTTGAGCGATTCTGATCTTGAGTTTATGGGATGATGAATAGTACGCAGGGGCGGCAGTGTTCCCACATGGCGAAGCTCCTCCCTGCGAGGGATAAGCATCTTTCGCAGGTACTGCGGCGTTTCCATATAACGCAATACCATGGCGATGAACCGCGAATCATTGCGCTCGGGATCAATGTAGATCACGATGCGGTTCATGCGGAAGACCGCTGCTGCCCGGGCGATTTGGCCAACCTTGAGCGTGTTGACACGCGAATCCCTGCTCTCCATTGTGAGAGAGGACGGGATAAGGATGGCTCTCTCGCGGCGACCGGTCATCAGATTTCCTTGCTGTTGAAGAGAGTGGATATATAAAAAGGTTTGGTGGCTGCGGCGGGACTATAGAGAAACATCAAGCTAAAGGCTGCATGCCATTACAATAAAGGCTCGGCACCACTGTACACACCCTTGGACCGGTCATTGATAATACTATCGCTGCCGCTCAAAACTTTCTTTCCGTCCGGGCTGAAGGCCACTGAGTTCACCCACGTACCGTGATTGAGCCTGGATAGCTCCCGGCCGCTTTGCCCCTCCCAGATGCGCGCAGTGGAGTCACAGCTGGCGGTAGCCACCTTCTAGAGCGGACGCGACCACGACAGAACTCCACTCACGGCTACATCAAGTATGC
>CABMDX010000292.1 GCA_902385025.1 uncultured archaeon
CTCCTTACAGTATCCTGCGAGTAAAGCCTCTCTCCGCAGCGCAAACATACCTCAGCGCAGACTTTTAAAATTGCAGTATTTGCGCCACCACGAAGGACTTTCTCCACTTCCTTTTCTATCAGATCTCCGCCGCATACAGGACATTTTTCAAAGGGCATCATGTTCATTTCTTCCTCAATTTGCAGTCAATCCATAGATTTGGGTCTGGTCGATAAACTGTGATCAGCACAGCCCATTGATTCTTTTTATTATAGGCCCAAACGCTATGGACCGGATCACTACAAAATGTTTGGCCAAATATCAGGACGCTCGGAAATGGTGAATCATCCTGATATTCTTCAATAACAACTCCGTTCATAGCTGAAAAGTAAATCTCGTCGAACTTGAGACGGTCAGCATTGGCCTCTTCATAGGCATGATCTGTTATTCTGACTTTGCCTGCTTGAATGGCTCCTTTGATATCGACGAGTTCTACTTGGCCTTTTGCATTCACGAATTTATAAATTCATATTATGATTATTAAAGCTTTAGTTGATGAAATGTCCAGTATGTTTTCAGCGTCCTGCTCGAGGGTTGACCAAACCAGATGAATTACTTGCTCTGGCATGCTCCCAAGTTCTTGGCGGCCTAGCAATCCTGCATGAAGGCCGCCCGGCCCCCCGGTTGCCGTACATGCGAGTGCACGCGCACCCGCCCGAGCGCATGCGTGCCTACTGGCAGGCAATTTGCTGGAGATTGCTTTTGCATAAACAAGCCCCAGCAGGATGCCCTTTATGCCATTCAGGATACGTAGAGTGTTACATTATTGCTTTTCATACCTCCATTTTCAAAAGAGCCTGTGTAGGGCCCAGAATTTTCTGCGTAAAGCCAAATATATTTATATCCTGGTAGAACCTGATCGAATTCCTTATTGCTGATCTTTCCATCAGGTGCGATCGTACTTAAGATCAGATTTCCATTTTGTGGAACGAAAATGAACTCACGCACCCATGTGCCCTTTGGAGCTTTTGCGATTATATTCCAGCCGTCCTCAGTTTCGACCCATGCATAGGTCTCTCTTCCTGAGAAGGTTGATTGGAATTCAGCCCAGGGCGCAATTGAGCCTGAATAATAAACCAATGCTGGTGACTGTGCCACTGTATTATAGGACATCGGAGCACTCTGTTCTTCATCTGTTGGGGCCTTTGTTGAATACTTGGCCATGGGAGGAGCATTTGAACCTGTCTGAGCTGCAATCGGAGCCGCTCCGCAGTTCAGGCCGCAAGTAGCCGAGCATGTCTGGCTGCAGGTCTGGGCACAGGTCCTCTGACAGGTGGCAAAGCATGTATTAAAGCAGGTATTACTACAGGTTTGCGAACATGTATTGGCACAAGTACTGCCACAGGTTTGCGAACATGTATTAGCACATGTATTGCTGCAGGTTCTGGAGCAGGTTCTACTGCTGCAGGTGCGAGCGCATGTTTTGCTGCATGTCTCCGCACAGGTGTTGCCGCATGTATCAGACCAACATGAGAGCGTGCATGTCCTGCAACTGAGCAGACAAGTGTTGCTGCAAGTTCCTTCGCACGTGTTGCTGCATGTGCCGCCACATGTATCGCCGCAGGTGCGACTGCAAGTACTGCCGCATGTATCTGAACAGGTGTTGCCGCAGCTATCAAAACACGTTTGCTCAGTTTCCCACTGGCAGGCACCCATTGTATCGATATCGCTCTGTTTGACCGTAAGTCGGCAACCTTTTCGTTGAGGCATTTCTATTGGGGTCAAGTTTGAAGTCTCAATGCTTCCATAATCCAGTTTGCTTTCAGATGTACCATTTTTTAGCAGCCCCAACTCCTCTACAACCTGATTGTATCTATAATCGAAAAGAGGGATATTGCTTGATAAAATTGGATTGGCATTTTCTCCGATATCCGGGGATGCAATGGCACTGAATGCTGCAAATAATAAAACTAACATAAATATAAACAATCGCCTCAATATCATTCTCAACCCACCAGTTTGCGCGCTTCCTTCACAAGGATTTGCAATCAATTGGCATTCTCTATTTCCTTTTTTATCTTATGTTGCGGTTCTGTATAAATATCTTTCTGAGTAGGTTACTGGATGCCAAGAACCTTCTCAAATCTCTCTTTGCGAATTTGACCATAAGATTTAATACTAAATAAGAAAAAAGTATAAAATAGTAAAATCGTGAATGGGTGAGAATGATATGATGGAAAAAGAAACGAAAGAAAGGGCCTCGTATAGAAGAGTAGTCGTTAAAGATGCAGCCGTTCCCTTTGTAGCAAGAGGTGGGCGCGTATTCTCCAGGCAGGTCATCGATTCCGATCCAGGAGTTGAGAACGGCGAAATCGTGCAGGTTGTGGATCGAAGAGACAACATCCTCAGCACGGTACAGGTTTACATCGAGCCCTGAAATCAGGAAGCATTCTGTCCGTTTCCGTAATTGCCCTGTCAGCATGCAAGAAATATGACGAGACCTGATTTCACATGCTGATCCTTTTATTCCTGATCGCCTCGAGCATGTGCAACATTCTCTTATCGCCGATTCCACCACGGAGGGACTATATTATGGCGCTTATCGCATCAGTTAATTCGCCGAAAATATCTTTCTGTGATCCAGGCCAAACAAAGCCTGCAAGGCTCAAAGGTCGTCATGCATCAGAGATGCCTCCTTCTCTGATGCTGGCCTTTGCAATCGAATTGATCTAGTTGCGTCTGACCGGATATGGCCTATGCGAACCAGATTTATGCATACTGTCTGGCCTGAGATTCCTCAGCATGGCTCTGCTGGATCTGCCAGGAGTCGCAGGCTTTGCTGCTTCACCCACAGCATTCTTCGCATTTTCAGAGTGATATTTATGCTCCGAGACCTCGATTTTCTTTCGAGTGAGCCTCTCGATTCCTCGAAGCATATTGCGCTCATCTGAGGAACAGAATGAATATGCCATGCCATCCGCCCCTGCGCGCCCGGTGCGACCGATGCGGTGGACATAGCTCTCAGGCTCGCTGGGCAGATCGTAGTTTATTACATGTGATATATCATTGACGTCTATGCCCCTCGCTGCAATATCAGTTGCGACCAATACCCTGAGGTGGCCTGACTTAAAATCATGCATGGCTTTTGTGCGCTGGTTTTGCGATTTATTGCCATGAATGGCATCGGCGTTGATCTTATCCTTGCTCAGCATCTCTGCGATCTTGTCCGCCCGGTGCTTCGTGCGAGTGAATACCAAAACCCGATCTAAATCTTGATCTATGAAGAGCCGCTGGAGCAGAGGATATTTGTTATTCTGATCCACAAAGAAAACACGCTGCTCTATGCATTCAAGGGTGCTTGCCTGAGGTGCAGCATTAATTCGTACTGCATCCTTTAGAAGCCTTTCTGCAAACTCGCCTGTCTGTCGTGACAATGTAGCTGAGAAGAAAAGCGATTGACGCTTTTGCGGCAAGGCAGATACTATCTTGCGCATATCGTTGATAAATCCCATGTCAAGCATCCTGTCTATCTCGTCAAGGACGAAGAACTCGACATCCTTCAGCCTGATGTAGCCCTGATTCATCAGATCGAGCAATCTGCCAGGTGTGGCAACGAGGATATCGACTCCACGGGAGAGAATCCTGACCTGCGGTCCTTGCCTGACGCCTCCGAATATTACTGTGTGCCTGAACCTGAGAAACTGGCCGTATGTGGCAAAGCTCTGGTCTATCTGTGCGGCGAGCTCCCGTGTTGGTGCGAGCACCAGAACGCGCGGCGCTCCTGGGATCGGGGCCTTGTTATTTTCAAACATCCTCTGCAGGATTGGTAATACGAATGCTGCGGTCTTGCCAGTGCCAGTCTGAGCGATGCCCATCAGATCTTTTCCCTGCAATAGATATGGGATGGCCTGCATCTGAATAGGCGTCGGTATGGTATATCCTTCTTTGGCGAGAGCTTGCTGAAGCGGTGCTATGATATTTAAATTTTCAAATGACATTTTGCCTCTTGAGTTTGATAACTTCATTCTGAGCGATACGTCTCTTGATTTGGCGTCTGTCTCATGGAGCGGATGCAAAAGACATCTCAGCGCTTTGTCCCTATTTTTGGAATGCTTGATATGTCTCATCTCTGAGATCCGGCCTAAGGTCGCGTCTTCCGCGATCGAGTTCCCCGGAACTTTCAACCGGATGCAGAGGCACTTCATGGAGACTGTAATTTCGTTAAAACGGATTGATAATATAATAATCAAGTCGTTTTAATATCGCCCAAGCTGCTTGGCAAGCCTATCTCTTTATGTAGGATTCCTGGCAATATACAGGCTCTGGTCCGCATGATCTAAAG
>CABMDX010000293.1 GCA_902385025.1 uncultured archaeon
ACCAGCAAAATCTGTCCTATCTCGATATTTTCTATCTCCTCTTTGGTGCGGGCAATGGGCATTGGGCAGAAGAGGCCCACGCAGTCCAGCTCTGCATCATGAGTTAATTTCTGATCCGTTCTCAAAACCTCCTATCTTTGGCCAACGCTTGCCAAATTCATCCCCCAAAAATAAACGCATTCAGTTCGCCTGATGCATATTGATGTGATTTATTCTATAAGTATCTTCTTGCGGCATTTTAGGACTATACAATATACATCATAAACCGAAAAATTTATACTCAATCAACGTATATTAGTTATCGAAGTATCATCTGGAATTTGGGTGCATTCATGGCCAACTAGCACCTTTTTCAAAATTCTGCGGTACCAGATATTCAACAGAAATTTGGTGAACTTTATGTCTGAATTGTATAGAAAAATCATAAATGAAGCCCTCATGGCTCAACATGCGGACGTCGAGACTGTAAAAAGTAAACGCGGCAGTAACTTTGTAGTTGAGGATACCAGAGCCTATGTAGATGTCGTCAATAAGATGAAGGCGATGGAGAATCAGTCTAAATCCGTTTTTAAGCTTCATGTGGACTCGGTAAATGCTCATTTCAATGTCCTTTCCTCACTTACAAAGAGCATCCGGCCTGAGGACGACCCATTCGTAGAACATTACCAGACCCCGGCCATTCTGGAAATCATCTGCGAGGAGGATGAGCGGTTCAAAAAGAGCCTGGAGGCCTTCATAGGCGCAGTGGGAAAAGCTGAAGCGCTGATTGGCCTGGAGGCGGCCAGGAGGTATGGCGGCTTTTACGGCCCAACTTGCGTGGTGGACTTCGCCCTGATCCCGGGCAGCACGAGCAATGTTGTCAATCGAATATTGAATACGGTCGACATTCCCGATGCGCATAAGCAGGCCATCCTTGCAGCCAAATCCTGGGGCATGAATACCTCTTACGGCATAGGCGAGGTATTTTCAAATCAGGTGGAGAAGGGAGCAACCCTGGCAGAGGCTGTGAAACGAGAGATCGAGGAAGTCAAATACATCTACGAGAGCCCCATCGAGGCGCAGGGCAAGCTGATGGACGCCTTCGGCCACAAGTCCTTCGATGTGCGACAATACATGTCCCAGTACAAGAAGAGGATGACCGCTACGGTTAAGGAGGCCATGAATGAGGGCGTTCATTACGGCAATATCCTGACCGTTCCCGCTTATTGTGTGGGGGATATCTCTCACCATATTGCTCAATCCACATTCAATATGTGCAAAGATGATGTGATCATGGCCGTGATCGATGCGACAACACAGGTAATGGACTCAACACTGAATAAAGCCGTAGACAAAATTAAAAGCGAGTATCAGCTCTTGAGCCTGGCCACAGGCTCTTCGGCTGCGGCTGTGGAGTATATTCTGGAGCTGGATGGCTTCAATGCCATAATGGTCGTGGATCTGCTCACCAAGAGATTCCACAATTACGTCCAGCTCTATCCCACCCGAGGCGCTGCGGCTGAGCTGCACAACTGCGACTTCATGGACATGATCTACCGCGGCTGGAAGGTCCTTGACAGGTCCATGAGGTTAAGAAACGGCCTTGGCGGCAGGCTGGTTCCAAAAGTCTCGGGCTTTGATATTGACTTGGAGCCGATTCACCAGAATGAGGTCCTCATGAACCCGCAGCGCTATGCTTATCCTGCCTGCGCCATAACCGTCAGGTTCTCTGCATTGATGAGGCTGGCCGACTATCCATGTCTTCTCACCAGCGAGCCGGTGACTGCAACGATGATGACCAATATCATCGCCCTGCATAAAGAGACACCTGCATCACCAGCAAGGGTCTGCAAAGGCTGCGCCTCAGCGTCGTTGGTCGACTTCAGGCATGCCTATTGCCAGTACAGAGAGGCAGTATAAAAAGAGGGGCAAATCGAATGCCCCAATTTTTTTGATAAAAAATATGCGAGGAAATTATGAAATGCTCTCTCTGTTCTCTGGAAAAAAAGGATGCTGATGCTGTGGCGATATGCATAGTCTGCGGAATGGGCGTCTGCATGGACCATCTGGTTAGGGAGGAGGTGGACGTTTGGGAAGGCGGTTATCCCTTCCCAGCCAAGAAGCTGAAGCGAAAGCTTCCCAGAATACTGTGCAGGCCCTGCTACTCCGTCTACCATGAGGGATGAAAAATGTCCTTGATGAAGAAATCCATGGCAGAGCTGGTGGGAACGTTTCTGCTGGTATACTTCGGGGCAGGCTCTGCGGCCATTACGCTTATGATTGCCCGGGGCGAGAGTCCTCCCAACCAATTTAATATCGGCATAGGTGCCCTTGGCGGTCTTGCCGATTGGCTGGCCATCGGAATGGCCTTTGCCATAGCTATCGCTGCCTCCATTTATGCTTTGGGCAGGATCTCAGGGGCACACCTGAATCCAGCGGTCACGATCGCCCTGTGGGCTACGAGACGTTTTCCTGCCCATGATGTCGGGCCTTATATTGCCGCTCAGCTCTTGGGCGCAGCGCTTGCCAGCTTTCTCTTTGCAGCAAGCGTGGGCATGGATGCAGTCAGAGTTGGCGGGCTGGGTGCGCCGGCTCCCTTCCCAGGCATAAGCTATGCCCAGGCGATTCTCGCTGAGGCAATAGGTACGTTTCTGCTCATGCTGACCATCATGGGAGTGGCTGTGGACGAGAGGGCTCCGCCTGGATTTGCCGGCCTGATAATCGGACTTACCGTAGGCGGAATTATCACCACTACCGGAAACATTGCCGGAGCATCACTTAACCCAGCCAGAACCTTTGGGCCGTACCTGGGGGACTATATACTTGGACAAAATAGCCTCTGGCAATTCTTTCCCATATACGTTATAGGGCCAGTAGCCGGAGCTTTGATTGCAGCCTTTCTCTATGACTTCTTATGCAGAGATTGAGGCTGCATATAACATTTTGCGAGCGATTTTGCGATTGCTGCAAAGTTTTTATAGGCAGCAAGCTACAATAATATAATACTTGAATTCGCGGCATATGTGGAAGCATTAGCTTGAGTGAATCCCTGAAGGAGATGAAGATGGATAATTTTTCAACGCTTATTGGTGGTATAGCCGGTGATGGCATAAATGAGGCAGGCATCACCGTAGCTCGCCTCTTTTGTCGCCTTGGCTATAACATTTACATGTACTATGACTACCCCTCTCTCATCAGGGGCGGACATAATTTCTCTCTGGTCAGAGCTTCGAGCAAGAAGATTGCGGCTCATATGGACCAGATCGATATCCTCATAGCTCTTAACCAGGAGACCATAGAAAAGCATGCAGTCCGCCTGAAGGACAGCTCCTTTGTGATTTATGATGCGGATAAGGTAATGCTTGAAGGCATAACGCAGAAGGGCTGCGGCCTTCCCATCACATCCATCCTGAAGGAGGCTGGGGCTCCGGCTGTCATGAAGAATACCTGCATTTTAGGTGGATACTGCAAGGTTGTCGGTATAAACTGGTCCATCCTGGAAAGTGTCTTGAAAAAGCATATGGAAAAGAAATTGGAGCAGAATCTGCTTGTGGCCCGCCAGGGCTACGACCAGGCAATAGAGTCTTATCGCATAGATAGTCTCTCCAGCAAAATAGAGCGAAATCCCCTTCCCATCATAACTGGCAACCAGGCCATCAGCCTGGGGCTGATAAAAGCAGGCCTTGGGGCATACGTCGCTTATCCCATGACTCCGTCTTCCAGCGTGCTGGACTTCATGGCAAAATTTGGCCCACAGTTTGGCATAAAGGTTATTCATCCTGAGAATGAGATTGCGGTGATGCTCATGGCCCAGGGATTCGCCTATGCCGGGGTTAAGTGCGCAGTAGGCACCTCGGGCGGCGGCTTTTGTCTCATGACCGAGGGCCTGAGCCTGGCTGGTATGGCCGAGATACCGGTGGTCGTGGTCATGGTTCAGAGGACTGGACCTTCCACCGGCCTTCCCACCTATACTGGGCAAGGTGATCTGAACTTCATTTTAAGCGCCGGTCAGGGCGAGTTTCCCAGATTCGTGGTTGCGCCCGGCGATGCCGAGGACGCCTATTATTGGTCGGCTGTTGCATTGAACATGGCCTGGAAGTACCAGGTGCCCTCCTTTATTCTCTCAGATAAGATCGTCAGCGAGAGCCAGTACAACTTTGAATTGGCAGGAGCTGGAACTGTGGAGGAAGAGGCCACGCAGCAATGGAGCGGTCAGGGAAAATATCAGCGTTACAGCTTTACCGACAACGGCGTCTCGCCAATGGCTTTTCCTCCTCAAAAAGGCCAGGCAATAAAGACGGACAGCTACATGCATGACGAATTCGGCATAACCACCGAGGACGCCATGCTCAATAAGAAGATGACCGACAAACGCCTGCTAAAAGAGCGCTACCTGGCCGATGATCTGGAGCGATATGAGGCCGTGAAGGTTCTGTCAGAAGGGAACGGAGAAAGTGCAAAAACTGCATTGCTCTGCTGGGGCTCAAACAAAGGCGTCTGCCAGGAGGCGGCGGAGAAGCTCGGCCTAAGGGCCATTCAAGTGCTGGTCCTCTCCCCCTTCCCTGCCAAGCAGCTAAAGGATGCGCTGCAGGGCATCGAAAGGCTGGTTGCTGTGGAATGCAATGCCACGGCACAGCTTGCAAGGCTTGGAGGCTTTTTTGGCTTTGAGATCGATGACCGGATTTTGAAGTATGATGGAAGACCGTTTTCGCTAAATGATCTGGAATCAGAGCTTGGGAGGAGAGGAATATGAATCCTATGGATCTCGCCACCTACGGCAAGAATACCTGGTGCCCGGGATGCGGCAACTTTTCCATCCTGAGTGCCATAAGATCCGTCCTGGCAGAGCTGGACGGGCAAATGCAATCGATCGAGAATGTGGTGCTGGTCTCCGGCATCGGTTGCCATGCCAAGATTGTAGATTTGATGAATGTAAACAGCTTCTATTCCATTCACGGCCGAGTGCTGCCCGTGGCCACGGCCATCAAACTCGCCAATCCCGATCTGACTGTGATCTGCTTTTCCGGGGATGGTGACAGCCTTGCTGAGGGGCTGGATCATCTTGTATTCGCTGCAAAAAGGAACATCGATGTGACACTTATCTTGCATGACAATCGGGTTTATGGTCTGACCACCGGCCAGTTTACACCCACCTCTCCCCTGGGCTTCAAGGGCAAATCCACGCCCAATGGATCTTTCGAGCATCCACTAAATCCGCCCGAGCTGATGCTTGCCAGCGGTGCAACCTATATTGCTCGCGGATACACTCATGGCATAGGTCTTCTGCAAAAGCTGTTTCGGGAAGCGATTTTGCACAAAGGCTTCTCATTCGTGGACGTTCTGCAGGTCTGCGTTTCTTACAATAATTTGTATGAGGCTTATAACAAGAGAACGTATGAACTGAAGGATCATGACGCTAGCAGCTATGAAGAAGCCCAAAAAGTGATACGCTCCTGGAACTACGATGGAAGCGACGTGCCCATACCGTTAGGCAAGTTCTATGAGGCCGATGCCCGGCGCCTGGATCAGGCCTATCGGGGATCTATGCCGAATGCTTTAGACAGGGACAATAGTATCTCGGAACTGCTGGAAAATTTCATTTAGAGTAGATTAGAAGATCAATGGACAGGTGAATGAAAAAATGGATAAATACGTATGCACGGTCTGCGGCTATGTCTACGATCCGGAAAAGGGAGACTCCTCTTCTGGCATTGCTCCTGGAACTGCCTTCGAGGATCTTCCCGAGGACTGGATCTGTCCGGAATGCGGCGTGGGCAAAGAGCAGTTTAAGAAAATGGAGTAATGATATGCTCAGCGAAAAGATGAATGAAGCTCTCAATGTTCAGGCCAACAGAGAGCTGTACTCCTCCTATCTCTATCTCTCCATGTCCTACTATTTCGAATCGATCAAAATGTCAGGATTTGCCAGTTGGATGCGTGTTCAGGCAGGCGAGGAGCTGGTGCACACCTTGAAAATGCTCGACTACGTGGCAGAGGCCGGCGGAAGGGCCAGGATGATGGCAGTAGAAGCTCCTCGCTTCTCCTGGGACTCGCCAGAGCAGGCTTTCCAGCATGTTTGGGATCATGAACGCATGGTGACCGGTCTCATTCATGCGCTTATGGGGGTGGCAATATCTGAGAAGGATGGAGCCACAAAGAATTTCCTGCAATGGTATGTGGACGAGCAGGTAGAAGAGGAAGAATCCTCAGATGCCGTCCTGTCGAAGGCACGGGCAGCGGGAAATGATGTGTCCAGGCTGCAGGCTGCAGACAGGGAACTTGGCCAGAGGCGCTTCAAATTTCCGCGTGGCTTCGAGATCTTTCCCAATCTGGCCATGCTGAAGTGATATTTTATCTCGATGGGGTAAAGGGGGGTCAGGAAGACCGTATCCTAGGGGGTGCGGATGAATTGGCCCCTTGCCATTTCTCACTTGTGGAGTCGGTCAAAGGAAGCCTCTTGCCATCGCGCGTTCAATGATGGCAAAGAGCATTTTTTGTTTTTGGATTATCCTGCTCTAAAATATTTGCACAATCGCCGTGCCCGATTTTGCAGTAAAATGACGAACAGATGCGCTCCCCACACATCTGCAGTCATCGCTTGATGGAGTTAGGAATAATCAACTCACTTCTTAGTTATAAGCCTAACGATTAGTATGATTGAATATACCTAAATTTTTTGTTAATATCATGGATAATAGGAAATTCTTCATATTCATGCAATTTGCTCATACAAGAAAAAGATTAAATAATACTAAACGCGATTATTGCCGCATATCTGCCGAATGGCAGAGAGGGATTGAAATGGGACACTTTGCAGTCAAATTAGGATCCGCATTAGTTTTGCTCATATTGGTTATGGGCGTCTCCCTGGCCGGGAACTTTGATTATAATCCGAATGATCAATATCCTGTGAAGCACAAAAATGACGTTACCAGTGATGTTTCTGGCACAGGCTATATGGTAGAATACACGAAGGTCAATACCAACAACCTCTCCATGATGGAGTATGCCCACGGAAGCGGTACTCTGGACCTTGCCGATGTTCTGTATGATGAGCAGAAGTCCACGGGCTTGGCTACTTATATTTACTATATCGATTATGATACTGGGCAGTGGAAAAGGGCCCTGCAATCAGCCAACAGCGCCATAACCTACACCAGACAGTATGATAATGTGCAGTCCCCCACCAGCTTTGCCTACGGAACCGGCTGGTATGCCGCTCATCCGGTAACCTATAACTCGCTTCTCAAGGATAAGAATGAAGCCAAGAGCTATCAGGAATCGGTTTCCATGCATAGACAGGTGGAATATGCGCGGGCAGTAAAGGGCGACATTGCTGTGGATATGAACTGCACAGGGCCAACGGCAACTACCAGTGGCGCAGGCACCATCAGCATGAAAACAGACGATGAGATAACCCAGGGTACCCTTCATGTGGGCGAGCTCATGGGCTTCCCCATGAAAAATGTCAAAACCACAAAGGTCGCGCTAAAGCAGGGCATAAAGGAGCCAATAATTCTGCTTGACAGTGACTATGTCGGTGATTTCAAGATTCAGAAGACCATGAAGGTCGGCATCACCAAATCGGCCCCCTCATGGATGGAGGACTGGCTGCCCTGCTGCAGCGGTAGTTTCTTTGATGTGCCGTCTTATAATTTCGAAAAAGAGCACGGCAGCCAGAAGGGCATATTCGATTGCACCTGCCGAAACACCTCTATCTCTACAATGCTTCCCAAGTGGAACACAACCCTGGCACAGTTCCCAACAGAGAAGTACCAATATAAGCCCTGAGGCAATCCGAGAGAGCTATTCTTTTTTTTTGCAATTCGACTTTTTCTCGGGCGAGTCGTGCAATTTTAATTATCTTACTTCATGTCACAATTACCTTAAAAATATGTATCATTAATCTATTTCATTGAAATAGTATCTTTAGTAGCATAAATTGACAAAATCTTTTATCACTAAAATCTACTTTTTAGTTTTGACCAAAATAGTTATTAACAAAAAATGATCACATCAAACGAGAATGCAATTTAATACATCTAATATGAGGGATTGATATGAAAAAAAGGCTATTTTCGGCTCTATTAGTGCTTCAGGTTGCCGCGCTGCTTCTATGTGGCTTTGGCTGCGGTGCAGACTATCCGCTGAGCATAACCGACTCTGCCGGGAGGGAGATCACATTCTCTGCGCCCGTACAGAGAGTTATTGTGCTCAGCTCTGATGCTGCTGAGGCCATGGTAATGCTTGGGGCGGCAGATAAAGTGATCGGCGTCTCGGATAGCGTGCAAAAGAAGGGATATTACTTCCCCGAGCTAAAAAAGAAGCAGAGCATCGGCAAGTGGAATGCGCCCGACTATGAGATGATCGGAGAGCTCGCCAAGGGTGGCGAAGACAATATCGCGCCCGATATCATTGTAATCGGCTACAGCTATCCTGACAAATCCTATGGCATTTTCGGCGTGGAAAAGGGACTTGCTCCTTTCAAGGATATCAAGGCTGTAGCTCTGGATTTCTATAAGCCCGAGAACATGACTCATGAGATCGAGCTACTGGGCAAGATCCTGGGCAAGGAAGATGCTGCTGCAGATTACATAAATTGGTATGACGAGAAGAGATCTCAGGTTGAGGCTGCTGTAGCCGATCAGAACATGCCCAAGGTCTATGCGGAATGGAGCTCCTCAGGAGATCTCTCCACGCTGGGCTCTGGCTCGGGTTTCGACGGGGTTTTGAGCATTGCTCGTGGCTACAACATCGCCCGGAAGCTGAAGGATGCATATCCAAAGATCGGCTGGGAATGGGTAGTCTCCCAAAATCCAGAGGTCATAATCAAGAGGCAAACCCAGTCTTCAGACCAGAAGCAGCTTGGATGGCAGTCAGGACCTTCCTCAGATACCGTCATGCTTGAGACGGCAAGAAATGAGGTTCTGGCAAGATCCGGAGCTAGCGGCCTGGCGGCGGTCAAATCCGGCCACGTGTATGTCATGGACTGGGATGTCTTGAACGGCCTTGACCAGGTAGTAGGCATAACATATCTGGCAAAATTGCTGCACCCTGATGTGGATCTGGACCCGGTGAGCGTTCACAAAGAATATCTGAAGCGTCTCGGCCTGGAGTATCCAGAGGGAAGGACTTTCGTCTACCCGGAGCTGAATAGCAATTAGTCAGGACATCTAAGTTGAAGGACGGTCCACATGTTGCCTGAGGCAGTGAAACGTCTCAGGCTATTTCTATTTTCTTTCAGAATTTTATCATTTCATATAGAGAATGCCAATGCCTGCCCAGCCCTGTTTTCTATCCTCTATCAGCTCTCTGTAAGTATAGCTATCCTTTATCTCTTTCCAGAATTCGCTTACACCATATTTTCCCTCTTTGGGATCCGCGATATCATGGAATGCAATAATGCCGCCTCTGGCTGATAGCGGGCTGTATACTGTGAAGTCTCTCTTGACTCCTGCATAGGAATGGTCGCCGTCAATGAAAAGGAGATCGATCTTCCGGCCCCTTAAAATGCTCTCCACTTTTTCTCGGGTTGCGCTATCGTGGGAGTCTGCGCGCAGAAGGTGCACTTCTTGCTGCTTTTGTGCAAAGGATTTGTAAAATGGGGCCTTCCACTCAGGGTAGCCGCCTCGAAAGTCGCTGCTCATCAAATCGATGCTTATTATAAGGCAATCATCTGCCGCAACTCTGGTGAGAAGGAAGAGCGTTCCACCTCTGGCGGTGCCGATCTCAATGATCGTGCGCGGCCTCCTCTGATCCAGCACTTTTAATAGGTCCGTGATTTCGCTTTTTACTTGAAAGGGCCTGATAATGGAAAAGCCCCCATTGAAGGCATAATCCACTACCTCATCTATCCCGCGCTCCCTGGTATAAGATCCCATTCGTCGAGAGAATAATGGCGATGAAGCTAGCTGAATGGCATTCAAAGAGGCGACAATAAGGAAGGAAATAATTCCCTCCTCTCGGACGATCTTTTGCGCTTTCCGGCAGTAACTGGTTAGCAGGTCTCTCATAGGCGGCCTCCAAAGGAGCACGAGTTCCAGGTTATGCATCACTGGTGGTCTTATAACCTTAACTCTGAAAGCACTCCAAACCAGATGAGCTTGCTTTAAGGATGCCGCCGTCTGCGGCACCATTGCTGTTTCCGGCGAATAGTTAAGGTTATAAAAGACATCTCATCTCTATAGACAACTGTTTGCCCATTCGAGGACGATTTATGAAGATCCTGATACTGTCACCTCATACCGATGATGCAGAGCTTGGCTCTGGCGGGACCATTGCCAAGATGATCTCAGAGGGGCACGAAATCCTCTGGGTTGTCTTTTCCATAGCAGGGGACTCTCTTCCCCAGGACCTGCCCAAAGATACCCTTAAAAGAGAGTTCCTGGAGGTGGCAGAACATCTGGGGATTCATGAGAATGGCTACCGGATTTATGATTTCCGGGTCCGGCACCTGGACGAAAAGAGACAGGAGATTCTGGAGGATCTGGTGAAGATCCGCCAGAGCTTTAGGCCCGATCTCGTCATCATGCCATCCTTAAACGATCGGCATCAAGATCACCAGGTTGTTTCCAATGAGGCGGTCAGGGCTTTCAAGATGCAGTCCAGCATAATTGGCTACGAGCTGCCCTGGAATCATATAACCTTCGACACTAGCATGTTCGTGCGCCTTGATAAAAGCCATATTGAGACCAAGTTCAACTTGCTCTCTCATTACAGGTCTCAGTTCCAGGTGGGCAGAGGCTACTTCTCCTCGGAGTATGTCTATGGCCTGGCCAAGGTTCGAGGCACTCAATGCAACTCTGCCTATGCCGAGGCCTTTGAGGTGGTGCGGTGGATAATTTAACCGTGCTGGTGACGGGCTCTGGAGCGCCGGGCATCAAAGGGACGCTCTATTCCCTGCAGAATAACTTCGACCATAGAAAGATCAGGACGGTAGGCACGGATATTCGCAAAGACGCCGTCGGACGCTATCTCTGCGACAGCTTCTATTCCATTCCCAGGCCAAATAGCGAGGACTATCTCTCCAGTCTCCTCTCCGTCTGCAAAAAGGAGCATGTTGCGGTCCTGCTTCCACAGAACACCGCCGAGCTCTCGATTCTGGCCAGGCATAAGCAGGAGTTCGAGGATCTGGGCACTGCAGTGGCCGTCTCAGACGCCGGTCCGATCAATGTGGCCAATGACAAGGGCAAGCTCCTGGCGGTGGCAGAGGAGATTGGCCTTCCTGTTCCCAGGTTCTTTCGGGCAGATAAAATGGAGGCCCTCCTGGCATACGCGAGGCGTCTCGGCTGGCCAGAGAAGCGCGTAGTAGTCAAGCCTCCAGTCTCCAACGGCATGCGTGGCCTTCGAATCATCGATGAGTCCCTAGATCTGAAGAGATCATTCTATGAAGAGAAGCCCACGAGCGTCCTATTGAAGATGAATGATCTGCAAAATATACTGGGTGAGAGCTTTCCTGCTCTGCTGGTAACGGAATTTCTGCCCGGAGAAGAGCTGACCGTGGATGCTCTCTCAGCCGGACGGCTCACTGTGGTGCCAAGGACGCGCGATCGGATCACCTCAGGCATAACCTTTGATGGCACGGTGAAGGAGGACAGAAGCGTCATTGACTATTCCGAGAGGCTGAGCCGGAAAGTCTGCCTGAAATATGCCTTCGGCTTCCAGTTCAAGCTGGATGGCGAGGGCAGAGCGTGCCTACTGGAATCCAATCCCCGCATTCAGGGCACTATGGTGCTGGCCACCTTCGCTGGCGCGAATATAATTTACGGCGCTGTCAAGCATGCGCTGGGTGAGGAGGTTCCCGATTTCGAAATTAAATGGGGCACCAGAATACTGCGCTACTGGGGAGGACTTGGCATCAGGGAAGAGCTTCTGTGTGCGCTGTGAATCCAATAGGGGGAGCACTATGAAGATTTGGCAGGAGCATGCTGGCCTCCTTCACAGGGGAGAGTGGCATGTTCACACCAGCTACACCGACGGCAGGCCAGGCGTCCTGGAATACTGCCGCAGGGCAGAGGAGTTGAAGATACCTCTCATCGCCTTTACTGAGCATGTCAGACGGAAGCTGACATACGACTTTGGCGGCTTTCTCTCCGATATTGATGCCGCCCGGGAAGAGTCTGATCTTATCATTTTATCTGGCTGCGAGGCCAAGGTCCTTCCATGCGGAGATCTTGATGTGGAGCCCGAGATCCTGGGAGAGGTGGACTATCCCATTTTCGCATTCCACTCTTTTCCTGCTGACCAGGAGCTATTTATCGAGAGCCTGAAAGCGGTGCTCAAAAGTCGGCGCGTCAACGCCTGGGCTCACCCCGGCCTATTTTTGGCCAGGAATCATCTGAATCTGGAGGAAGAGGATTTAAGCGAGCTTCTGAGGATAATGAAGGAGCATGATGTCCTGCTGGAGATCAATGCCAAGTATCAATTGCCTCCCCAAAAGTGGCTTGCTCTGGCAAGAAGCATGGGCGTGCAGACCGTTCGGGGGTCGGATGTGCATTATCTTGAGGCGCTTGAAAGTTTGCGTCTTTAGGGGATGGGTGCTGAAAGTTCGGATATTTTCGATGAGCAGTCAAAAAGATCTCACCCTTCAAGGCGCTCATAGATCTGCCTGATGGTGCTGTCATTTTGCTCCCAGCAGTGCTTGTCCTGCCCTGTCAGCTTCTCGGGCTTACTATCCTTATAATTCCGAATGGCCTGCTCCATCTCCTCAGGATTGACCACGAACAGGTTCTTTCTCTTCTCTTCCGGAGAGATGCCGGTGGCGATGACTATCTTTCCCAGGCTCAGGTATTGATTGAGCTTCCAGATGCTTTTCTCTGTGGCATAAGGGGTTATTTCCGTCTCATCTGGAATTATGAGGCAGATCCGAGCCCGGCTCACCAGCTCTGCAACCTTCTGCTGGGGCTGCCAGCCAAAGAACCTGACGTTTTTCGGCATATTTCGCAGGTAAAATCTGGCAAATGGTCCGTCCCCCACAATCCAGAACCTCTCCTCTGGCATCTTTCTCGCCAGGCGGAGGAGGTTTCCGATTCCCTCCTGCCGGCTGATCCTGCCCACGAAGATTATGGCACCTTCGTCCTCCTTTGGCCGTTCAGCTCTGTCCTCTGTGTCTGCATAAGTCTGGAATTTCTTGGGCGGATAGTTGGGCACGATAAAGAGCGGTTTGTTCGAGCCTCCCGGATAGGAGGAGACCTTACGCCCCATGGGCTCATTGGGCGAGGTGAGGATATCGGCTCCCTCTGCCAGTTCATTCTCAAAGCCCTCGCAGATCTTTCTTGCCAGAGGGCCGAAGGTGATACCGGTCTCTATTGCCCAGGGCGATCTGTAATCATATATCAGATGCCGGAAATATGGGCCTTTGAGCTTCGGCAGACCATGATAAATTAAATCCGGAACATTGAATAGGTGGACTGCGTCGGGCCGTTCCTTTTTCACGGCCTGCTTGACCCGCATGGCGATCGTTATCCAGTTTCTGGTTCCATAGAAAGGTACGACCACCTCATGGCCCTGGCTCTCCAGGGTCTTGCCGAAAAGCTTCAGTCTGGTGGTCTTCTCAGGCTGGTTGGCCAGCAGCAGGACTTTCATGCTGTTTTTTCCCGTCCTCTGCTAAAATTTAAATCGAAGGGGTCAAAGATCAGATCGGCTTCTTCCGGCTCAATGAAGCGGAGGCCCTTTGCTGCTATCTCTTCAGGGCTTTGCAGCGGATCGGAGACATAAACATCCAGCCCCTTTTGCACCAGCAGCCTGGCCAGGGCCATGTTTCTGCTGTGATAGAACTCCTTTACGCAGGCGCGAAATGTGATGCCTCTGATGCATATCTTGATCTTTGCAAGCGGTTTGTCGATCTTCAGGCACTGGCGCAGGACTTCCTCAGCCCAGTACTGAATCATCTCGTCGTTGACCTCCCGTGCTGTGCGAAGCAGCCGGCAATGGCTGAAGCTTTCCTGCTTCTCCATCTCTTTAATGAGAAACCAGGGATATACAGGAATGCAGTGGCCTCCCACACCTGTGGAAGGCAGATGGATATGACAGTATTGATGGTTGGCATATTCCCTGGCCTCGAAGAAGTCGATGTCCATATCTTTGGCAATCTTGAGCAGCTCATTTGCCAGAGCTACATTCACATCCCTGTAGCAGCCCTCCATGACCTTGATCATCTCTGCCACCCTGGCCGAGGAGACAAGATGCAGATTGGGGATGAACCTCGTATAGACCTGAAAGGCTTTCTGGCCGCTCTCTTCATCGGTGCCTCCGATTACTTTGGGAAACTCCCTCAGCCTGGAAAGGCTATAGCCCGTCATGATCCTCTCCGGGGAATAGGCAAGCGAGAAGTCCTCCTTTTCGAGGCCGCTGGATTGGCATAGCCAGCTCCTGACAGGCCCATCTGTTGTGCCTGGCGGAAAGGTGGTCTCCAGGACTACGAGATCTCCCTTTTTAAGGATCTTGCCAAGGCTTTTCAGGGCCTTTTCCATAATGGTGAAGTCGGGGTTCGCGCTCTGGTCCACGAAGAGTGGCACTATCACTATGAAGGTGCGGCAGACGGCGGCGTCCTGGAAGTTTGATGTGGCTACCAGTTCCTTCCCTCCATGCTGAGCTATCAGCTCCTCAAGGCCCTCCTCCTCGGGAATGGGGTTTATCCCCTGGTTTATGAGACGGCAAAGCTCCTCGTTTATGTCCACGCCCATGACCTTGATGCCGCTGTCAGCCGCAACGGCTGCCAGTGGCAGCCCGGCTTTGCCAATGCCTATGATCGCGATCTCCGCTTTATCCTCAGACTTATCTCGCTACCTTCCTTATCTGGACTTCCTTTCCGCAGGCTTTGCACTGATAGACCATTGCCTTTGAATCCTCTCTTTTTGGTTCTCTCAGTCTTTGGCCGCAGTAGCAGACCCATCCCTTCAGCCCGGCTGGATTTCCAGTGACCAGAGCAAAAGGCGGCACATCCTCGGCCACCACGGACCCTGCACCGATGAGGGCATACTCTCCCACGGTAATGCCGCAGACAAGCGTTGCATTGGCGCCGATGCTCGCGCCCCTGCAGATGCGAGTAATAGCCACACGCCCCTCATCCCAGATGAATGCCCGCGGGTAGAGGTCATTGGTGAAGGTGGCGGAAGGGCCTATGAAGACATCATCCTCGATGGTTACACCATTATAAACGGATACAAAGTTCTGGATCTTGACATTATTGCCGATCAACGCACCCGCATCAACATAAACGCTCTTTCCGATATTGCAGTTCATTCCGATTTCTGCGCCCATTCGCACATGGGCAAAGTGCCAGATCCGGGTACCATCCCCAATCTTATCGCTCTCAACAACTGCCGTGGAATGGGCATAGAAGCTCTTTTGGCAATTCATGCTCTCTCACTTCCCTGGTCTGGAGCCCATTTTTATATGCAGCCCGGATTTAATCTGGTCGCAGATCCTCAGGTTCTTCAGGGCTTCGTCGGGTGTGACAGGGAAGCTCTTGCCGCTCCGAACGCAGTCCAGGAATGTCTTCAGCTCCACTTTCAGAGGCTCCACCTTATTGACCAGCACCTTCTCGATGATGTTCTCCTGCGTATAGCGCTCGTTTTCCACACCGTATTTGCCGGGCTTTCGGTAGATGTAGACTTCCTGAGTCATGAAGTCCCCTTCTGCCGTGAAGTCCTCTGCCTCGACATAGAAGGTTCGAAACTTCTTGGAGGATAGGCGGCTGGCCGATATGGCCACCACGGAATCGCAAAAGACCGCCAGGGCTTCGCAGACATTGCCGCTTCCTGCGCTATGGATCTTGAGGGCTTCCTCGCCTGGGAAGAGAACATTGAAGACTATATCGATATCATGGATCATGAGGTCTTCAACCACAGAGGCATCTGTGATGCGGCTTGATGTGGGGTTATGCCTCTTGATTGATACGTAGTCTGGCCTTGCGGCGATCTTCTTGATCTCCTGCACGATTGGGTTGAACCTCTCGATATGGCCCACACCGACAACAATATCCTTTCTGCGAAGGATCGCCAGGAGCTCCTCGCCTTCCTTGACCGTGAGGGTGATGGGCTTTTCGATGAGGCAGCTCTTGCCCATGGCGATTGCCCTTTTGGCGGTCTCAAAATGATATTTGGTGGGCGTACAGATGCTGACCGCATCAACCATTTGCAGCAGTTCATCCTGTGAGCTGCAGATTGTGGCCAGGTCTCTGGCCCGCTCTGCGTTCTTTTGGAGCGGATCATAAACAAAAAGTCTGTCTACTCCTTTCAGCTCTGAGTAGACGCGCAAATGATTTCGGCCCATGGTGCCGACGCCTATTATACCGACATCCATGCCTCAGACCTCGAAGCCGTTCAGGGTATCTGCTATGTATTGAATTTGCTCTCTGGAGAGGGATGGATGAACGGGCAGGCTCAACACCTTTCGAGAGACATCTTCTGCCACGGGGCACTTCTCCCTGCCGTATCCAAGATCGCGGTAGAGAGGCTGCTCGTATACGGCTTTGGGATAGTGCACAGCCGATCCGATTCCCCTGTCCTGCAGGTAATCCGTCAGCCTTTCTCTTGAAGCGGGAAAGTCGTCTTCCACCCTGACCACGTACTGGTGATAGACATGGCGCACATCCTTTGAACGGTATGGCGGGGTGATGCCCTTCGCCTTTATCGACAGATAGAGCATTGCTGCGTTGTCGATCCTTTTGGCGGTGAACTCCTCGAGCTTTTGAAGCTGCACGAGACCTATGGCTGCCTGAATATTCATCATTCTATAGTTGTAGCCCAGAGACACGTGATTGTATTTTCCCTCATCGCCGTGATTGCGCAGCAGGCGCAGCCTGGCAGCCAGAGCATCATCATTGGTGGTGATCATGCCGCCCTCGCCTGTTGTCATGTTCTTGGTAGGGTAAAAGGAGAAGCAGCCAATGCCTGTTGAACCCACCTTCTTTCCCTGATACTCTGCCCCATGGGCCTGGGCGCAGTCCTCTACCAATGCCAGATTATGGTCTTCGCAGATCTGCGAGACTGCCTTGAGGTCGAAGGGCTGGCCATAAAGGTGCACGCCGACAACCGCCCGTGTTTTGGGCGTGATCTTGCCTGCCAGATCATCGGGATCGATGTTGAAAGTCCTCGGATCCACATCGGCAAAAACCGGCTTAAGGCCCTGATAGAGAGCGCAGTTGGCAGTGGCGATGAAGGTGAAGGCAGGTGATATGACCTCGTCTCCTGGCTGAAGGTTTAGGCCTTTCAGAGCCAGGTCCAGGGCAATGGTGCCGTTGCTCACAGCAATGGAATCCCTCACGCCCAGGTACTCTGAGAACTCCTCCTCAAAACGCTTGACTTGCTCACCCTGGGTGAGCATGCCTGACCTCAGCACCCGAGAGACCGCTTCGATCTCTTCATTCCCAATTATGGGCCTGGCTATGGGAATAAAATCTCTCATCATTTTATTCTTGTCTTTCGCCTTGAAAAGGCTTATTGTTTGGAAATGACCAGGCCTTTTAAAGTCGCTGCTGGCAGACCCCAAAATCCGGATTCGATGACAGTACCGGTATAAATTGTGGTATTGATGCCCGTCCTACAATCATCTCCCATGATGGCGCCGAGCTTGCGTCTGCCGCTATCCACTCTCTCTCCCTTGATGAATGATTTGATGTTTGACTTGTCATGGCGCAGATTGGAGCAGATGGTGCCTGCTCCAAAATTGCATCTCTCTCCTATGATGCTGTCTCCGACATAAGAAAGGTGGCCTATCTTTGTGCCGTTCATGATGGCGCTGTTTTTGACCTCCACAGCATTGCCCACGCGCACATCATCGCCTATGCAGGTTGTGGCCCGGATGAAGCAGTTGGGGCCAATGTCGCAATTCCCGCCAATCAGAACAGGGCCGATGATGTAGGCTCCGGAGCGAATGATTGTGCCCTCGCCGATGGACACATCTCCTTTCAGGACTGCGCCGGGCTCGATCTCTCCTCGGATTTCGGGCTTTGTGTCTTTGAGCAGGAACTCGTTTGCGGCAAGGATATCCCAGGGCCTGCCGATTTCCAGCCAATTTTTGAGCGTGACGATTCCAACCTTCTCCTGCGTGGCAAGCAGGTTCAGGCCGTCCGTCAGCTCGTACTCGCCCCGCTCAGATAGCGGCACAGCGCGCATGGCCTCAAAGATGCTTCTGCTGAAATGGTAGATGCCGGCGTTTGCAAGGTTTGATGGCGGCTTCTGGCTCTTCTCAACCACGGATCTGAAGATGCCGTTTTCCTGTAGGAAGACGCCGTATCTCTGGGGATCGGAGACCTCGATGGCAGAGACGGCATTGCCGGCGCAGGCCATGGACCGCAGGGCCTCTGCATCGGGAAGCACATCTCCGTTCAGAACCATGAATCGATCCTCTGCCTTATCTTCTGCCGCCATGAGGGCATGGCCCGTGCCCATCTGCTTATCCTGAATCGCGTATTCTATCTTCACACCCAGGCGGCTGCCGTCGCCGAAGTGGGAGCGGACATATTCTGCGCCGTATCCTACTACGATTACAAAGCTGTCCAGGCCCGCAGCCTGCGCCCTCTGGACGATATGCTCCAGAAATGGCTTTCCTGCTACGGGAAGCATGACCTTGGGGCGGCGGGCGGTCAGGGGGCGCATCCTGCTGCCTTCACCTGCGGCGAGAACTATTGCTTGCATGTGATTACCACAACCTATGTCCTAGGTTGCTGGATCTTAAAAAGGCTTTGTCAAGAAACCGAAAATGCTTTAGAGTTATTCACCCTTCCTACGTGCATGTTGGATGAGTTTGCTCGCTACTGTGCCTTGCAACGCGATCAGGCGCCGTTAGCCAATCTTCTGATCTACCTGAAACGAAAGGGCGGGTACGTACAGCTCAACCAGATCTGGCGAGAGCTGGGGCCTGCGGGCGGAGGCCCCTTCTGGAATCAGACCACCCTCATCAACAAGCTGGATAAGCTTGAGAGGCTGGAGGTGGTGACAAAAGAGCTTCGGATTCTGCCCTCTCCACGTGCCGAGGCCAAGAAGAAGACCAACACCTTCTACCGTCTGAGCCCGACCACTCTCCTTTACCCTTACATCTTCGGCATGCTCAAGATTTACAGGGAAGAGCCGGATAAGTACTCCTCGGAGCTTGTGACAAAGCCCCTCGATCATTTATGCGATCTTGTGGGTGGATCAGATTCCAGCGAAACAATGGTGGGCCGCGAGCTGGAGGTGGCAATGGAGCTGATTCGCGAGGTCTTCTCCGTGGGTGGCGACGAGGTGAAGAGGATGATCCATGAGAGGATGGCGCGCAAAGGGATGATCAGGGATCGCAAAAGGGTGCCGCCAGCAGATGATCACGAGAAGGCAGCCAAGACAAAAAGAGGCAGAAAAAAGAAGAAAAGCGACGCCGTTATGGTGGAGCCGCAACTCTAGCTCCACCGTTCTTTCTGAGTACTTTTGGCATCTATCAGGCATTGATGTCCAGGGTCAAGATGCCTAACATTGATCTTTGCAGCGAAGACGATTTTAAAAAGATTATGCGCAATGCGGGATATTTATTCCGCATCCACGAACCTGTTCTCCAGGGTCTTCATGACATGGGGGAGTGTGGTGTATTCCATGTCCTCCATGGGCAGCCTCTGCGGCTCGAAGGGGCCGTGTGCTCGCAGATAGTCTGTGATCTGCAGGCATCTCTGCCTTGTCAGGTCATAGGCCACGTCCTTGAAGAGATCGACAGGTCCCACGAAGTTGCCATAGGCCATCTGGAAGCCTGCGGCGATGACTCTGGGCGGGCCGTCGAATCTGGTGGGGTGTGCAGTCTCAAATGAGCAGGGCATAAGGGGGCCATTGTGGCTGCCGCGCATCCATCCGCTGACCAGGTGGCCAAGAGCAAAAGGCTCCAGCACCTCTCCGAGGGCCGGCAGGCCGGACTGGCATCTGACCAGGGCCACCGGGTCATCTTTGCCTACATAGGTTCCGGCTGTCTGGTAGAGCTTCTCCGTGCTCACCACGGCCACAGCTTCCTGCTCTGAGATCTTGCTGTTCGGCTTGCAGAATACTCTCTTGATCACATAGCGGCTCTTGGCACCGATGAGAGCCAGAAGATCGTACATCTCGCCAGGGCAGTCCATGAAGACCTTCTTGTGCTCCATGATGTCCCAGACCTCGAAGGTGAAGCCATTGTGGCAGGCTGGATCGATTACGAGACCTGCTGTATTTAAGGGGTCCGCGAATATCTTGAAAATAGGCAGATTGAAGGCTCCGGGCTCGGTCTTGTCCATCATAAAGGCCACGACGGGCTCGCTGGTGCGTTCATTTATCTCCATCTCTGCTACGCCCGGTCCCATTCCACGAATATTGCCGCTGAAGGCGTCAGCCAGCAGATCCTGGCCAGCTCCGTAGAGCTTGAGTTTTTTGGCCTTTTCCGTAGCATCCTCGAAGGTCTCCCAGGCCAGGGCATGAATCTCGCCGTTGTCGCAGCCCTTTTTGTGGCTCATTATGAGCTCCAGGTCGTCGCCGCAGGCCAGCACCCTAAAGTCTATCAATGCCCCTGACTTCTTTGCTTCTTCAAGCTTTGACTCAGCCGTCTCGATCAATGCCGGATGGACCGAGGAGTGGCCGGGATAGCCACCCACATCGGCTTTGATTAAGCTGATTGTGATCTTTGTCGTCTCAAATCCCACCTAATGCTATTATGGTGACAATTGCCAATTTGGCTCCGCTCTCACCTCAATCTAAGTCCTATATTACTATTTTTGCGGGGAGGATTCCCCGGCGGAAGTTCTTATATCTGCCTGGAATCAATAGATTGCTGGCGATATAGTCCAAAAGCAAAATGTGCAGGACAAGAGCAACCT
>CABMDX010000294.1 GCA_902385025.1 uncultured archaeon
GTTCTTGAATCGCATGGAGACAGAATTAAATGATAGAAAAAGAATGTAAAACTCTGGTGGGAGTATATAAAGTCCAAACATTCGGGACTCTACATTGGATTGATATTTTGGATCACTCGGGATTATGCCTGTATTATAAAAGTCAGATGGGACAATTTGCATGAAAGAGGATGTGCCAATAGCCAAGAATTTTGATATCAACACCGCAAAAGGCCTCTCCGAAGCTCTGGCTAAAAAGTTGCTAAAAGATGTGGGCTATAACGAGCTTCCCTCAGCCAAGCCCCGCAGCATCTTTGCCATTGCGTTCGAAGTTATCAGGGAGCCCATGTTCTTGCTACTGGTAACTGGCGGATTTGTGTATCTGTTGCTCGGAGATCTCCAGGAAGCCTTGATGCTCATGGGCTTTGTCTTTGTTGTGATGGGCATTACCTTTTACCAGGAACGCAAGACCGAGCGAGCCCTGGAAGCGTTGAGAGATCTCTCCAGCCCGCGTGCGCTGGTAATCCGGGATGGCCATGAGAAACGTATAGCTGGAAGCGATGTGGTTCCGGGAGATCTAATCGTTATTGCGGAAGGTGACCGTGTGCCTGCAGATGCGGTGTTGCTGAGCTGCACTAACCTCTCAGCAGATGAATCACTTCTCACAGGAGAATCGGTCTCGGTGCGAAAGATATGCTCTGATAATGCGGAAAAGCTGCCTGAATTGTCTCGACCGGGTGGAGATGATTTGCCATTCGTTTATTCTGGAAGCCTGGTAGTGCAGGGCCAGGGCATAGCAATAGTCAGGGCTACAGGGAGTAACACCGAAATCGGCAAGATCGGAAGGGCCCTGCAAAAAGTAGAATCCAGGGCGACGGCACTTCAAGAAGAGACCAATTTGCTTGTGCGTAACCTTGCCCTTCTTGGCCTGGGCCTGTGTTTTCTGGTAGTAGTTGCCTTTGGCCTGAACAGAGGCAACTGGCTGCAGGGCTTCCTGGCAGGAATAACCACAGCCATGGCCGTGCTGCCCGAAGAGTTCCCTGTAGTTCTGACAGTATTTCTTGCTCTGGGAGCCTGGAGAATCTCAAAGAGCAACGTCCTGACCAGGAGCGTTCCAGCTATAGAGACTTTGGGTTCAGCCACAGTGCTTTGTGTAGATAAGACCGGTACCCTGACCATGAACCGCATGAAGGTCAAAGCGATATTCTCCGGAGGCGAGTTCTTCGAAATCGATGGTATTGGAGATAGTCTGCCGGAAGCTATCCATGAAGTGATTGAATTTTCTATCTTGGCCAGCCAGATGGATCCCTTCGATCCTATGGAAAAGGCCTTCAAAAAGCTGGGCGAGGACTACCTGGCCAGGACTGAACATATTCACAGGGATTGGGTACTTGTGAAAGAGTATCCTCTCTCAAAGAGGCTGCTGGCCATGTCCCGCGTCTGGCGATCTCCATCCGGAAAAGAGTATGCGATTGCGGCAAAGGGTGCGCCTGAATCCATAGCTGAATTATGTCACCTTTCCCCGGATCAGCAAAAAGAGCTTTCTAATGCTGTACAGACAATGGCCAAGAAGGGCATGCGAGTCCTGGGTGCAGCCAGTTCTTCCTTCCAGGAGACCGATCTGCCCGACGCACAGCACGACTTCGAATTCAAATTTCTGGGATTAATTGGCATGGAGGATCCAGTTCGACCGGGAGTCTCCGAGGCCATCTTGGAATGCTATTCCGCAGGGATAAGGGTAGTCATGATAACAGGGGATTATCCTGGCACTGCTCAAGCTATCGCAGCCCAAATCGGCTTGCCATATGATCGGGTCATTACCGGGCCTGAAATAGAGGAATTTAGTGACAAAGAACTCTCGGATCAAGTCAAGGATATTTGCATTTTCTCGCGGGTAGTTCCGGAACAGAAACTGAGGCTTGTCCAGGCTCTAAAGGCAAACGGAGAGATCGTGGCCATGACCGGGGATGGAGTTAACGATGCTCCAGCCTTGAAGGCTGCTAACATTGGAATTGCCATGGGAGGAAGAGGCACGGATGTGGCTCGCGAGTCTGCATCTTTGGTGCTGCTGGATGATGACTTCTCATCCATCGTCAAGGCAATAAAACAGGGCCGCAGGATATTTGATAATATCAAGAAGGCCATGGCCTACATATTGGCCATCCATGTGCCCATTGCTGGCATATCGTTTATTCCCGTGCTTTTGGATTGGCCGCTGATCTTTTTCCCTGTCCATGTGGTTTTATTGGAGCTTATCATAGATCCTGCCTGCTCAATTGCGTTTGAGGCAGAGCCTGAAGAGGCTGATGTGATGAGAAGACCACCTAGAGATCCTAAGATGCCTTTGTTTAACTGGCGGGTCCTGGGACTCAGCGTGCTTCAAGGCTTGAGCGTTCTGGTTATAGTCATGGCGGTTTTCGCTGTCTCGGTTTATCGTGGTCAGGGAGAAGCTGAAGCCAGGGCGCTGACTTATACGACTCTCATTGCAGCGAATTTGGGCCTGATTCTTGCAAATAGATCCTGGTCCAGGACCATCCTGGAAACCATGAGCACCCCCAATCCGGCTCTATGGTGGGTGGTCGGCGGGGCTCTGGCTTTCCTGGCAATGGTGATTTATGTTCCATTCCTGAGAGAGTTGTTCAACTTTGCCTATCTGCATCTCTTTGATATAGCCATTTGTTTTATGGCTGGGATCGCCAGCATTCTCTGGTTTGAAGCCTTAAAGATATTCAATGTACGAAGCCGGCATCAATCCTAAAATGCCCGAATGCCGGCAGCAATTTCTATCATGACCCTTCAAGATTAATACCGATTGCAGGTAATTTAAACAAACGCGCTCTGCGCTCTTTTCAGCAGATGAAAATTCCGTCAATTTGAATTGCCGGCCGGATGGCTATATCAAGATGATGGTACTGATTTACCCAAAAAATTGAAACATCTCGGCTTACAATAATCATTGACGGCAAGGAATAAGGTTTCTTTGAATAGTATCCTCTCGATGATGCAGTTCAAACCAAGACGATACATATAAGTATCATAAAATACAAAGTGATTGCATGTATATTACTATTGTCTCTACAGAAACGGGGCAATTATTTACAAAGAATAAAATAGCGCATAGAATTTGGAGGACTTGATTTATATGGCAGATGATGGCAAAGGCTTGGGCGATTTGATATTGACGTATAATGCGGCTGCAGGAGAAGCTCTAGGAAAGCGAGAAGGCCATACTCCAAAGATCGAAGTACCTGCAAAAATTAAGTCTGGCGAGGCCGTCGAGATCAAGGTTGCTGTAGGACCTCATCCCAATACCGTCGAGCATTCCATAAGATGGATAGAGGTTTACTTTTATGAGGAAGGACGGGCGTTTAATCCACAGATGTTGTCACGTGTTGAATTCTCGCCAATGCTTGCGGAGCCTGAAGTGAAGATCAAGCTGAACCTTAAGAAGAGTGGTGTAATACACGCTATGGAATACTGCAATATGCATGGCCTTTGGTCTAACAAGAAAGAAATTGTTGTGGAATAATTTAGGAGAAAAAATTTATGTCATGAACCTGAAGGGCAGTTAGATCCAACAGGCTTATGGCTTGCGGAAAGCTGATCACATCTGGGATCGTCGCAGCTATTATGAGGAAGTGGGAGATGAGTCTTTGGCTGCTAGCCTTATTTCCTTCCTGAAATTTCTCGATCCAGCCATCAACAAAGCTAAATCGCGGCGCATAATCACGAAAATCTCCTGGGTCAATAAACGCCAGAAAGATCGGCTAATGGAGAGCTGCCTCTACCGGCAGCTCAATCTATTCATCACTCTTTAGCCAGGCCCAGGCGCTGTCGATATCGTCAGGGTGGAAGAATTTTATGTTACGTGCATAAAAGGGTCTGGCAAGGAATGTCATCCACTTCTCCCATGTCTTATCACCGACTATTGCCATTTTTTTGATCTTGTTATGAAATTTATATCCGAATTCCATATCCTTTAACCAGGCCTCCAATTTTTCCCATTGGAACTCAGTTAGATCAATTAGCATTCGCACATTTCCTTCCTTTTCTACCAAATCTCTGACTTCAGGCTCCAACTTCAGGTAGTCAGAAGCGGTTATCACTCCAATTGCTTTATAGCCAACTAAATTTCCCGAACTTTCAGCCATTTTTGTTATCATTCCGTCTTCCTCCAGATATATATCGTCGAAACCCCGAGGATTGCAGCGGGATGCTATGCTTGATTTTTATTGCAGTATCACGATGCAGCCTGCGGCGCTTTTCATGTGCCAAGAGCCTTTTCTGTCTCAAGAATTTTTAGGGTGATCTTCATGACCGAGTCAGGATTGATGGAAATGGAGTCTATCCCTTCTCTCACCAGGAACTGCGCAAATTCGGGGAAATCACTGGGAGCCTGACCACACAGACCGCTATGGCGGCCGCTTTTCTTTGTCCCCTCTATGGACATTTTAACCATCTTCTTTACCGCAGGGTCCCTCTCATCAAATTCCTGGGCCAGAATCTCTGAGTCCCGGTCTATTCCTAGCGTTAGCTGGGTCAGGTCAATGGAGCCTATTGAGATTCCATCCACCAGCTGGCAGAACTCTTCTACCAGCACGACGTTGCTTGGAACCTCGCACATGAGATAGACCAAAAGCCCTTTTTCTCCTCTCACAAGGCCATTCTTTGCCATCTCCTCCAGGACTTTTTTGCCCTCCTCCAGCCGGCGGCAGAAGGGAATCATGACAGTTACATTATCAAGCCCCATGACTTCTCGCACTCGTTTTAGAGCTTTGCACTCCAGGGCAAATCCCTCTTTGTACCGTTCACTGCAGTACCTGGAAGCACCCCTAAAACCTATCATGGGGTTGCTTTCTTTCAGCTCGAAGTACTCTCCTCCGATGAGGTTCGCATACTCATTTGACTTGAAGTCACTGGTGCGGACAACTACGGGTTTTGGATAGAAGGCAGCAGCGATTGTACCCACGCCCTGAGCGAGCTTCTCTATGAAGTACTCGCTCTTGCTGCTATAGGCATAAGCAAGCTCATCTATCTCCTTATCCATAGCAGCATCCAATACCTTGTCCTGGTGCAGAAGGGCCATAGGATGGACCTTTATCTGATTGGCGATGATGAACTCAAGCCTCGCCAGGCCTACCCCGTCATTCGGTATGAATGAAACAGAAAAAGCCTCCTCCGGGTTTCCGAGGTTTATCATCACCTCAGTCTTAGGTCGCGGCATGTCCGACAGAATGGTCTTCTCCACATAGAAGGGCAGTTTTCCATCATAAACAACTCCTGCATCTCCTCCGGAGCAATCCACTGTAATCTCCTGATCCGCCTTGATCTTCTCAGTGGCTCCTTTTGCCCCCACCACTGCCGGTATTCCGAACTCTCTGCTAACGATGGCTGCGTGACTCGTCCTTCCCCCAGTATTCGTCACTATTGCTGCTGCAATCTTCATCACCGGCTCCCAGTCAGGAGTGGTTGTGTCTGATATCAGGATCTTGCCAGGCTTAAAGGAGGAAAGCTGCGCTATATCGGACATGATATGCGCCTTGCCACTAGCGATCTTTTCCCCGACACTCCTTCCGGTAACTAGCACGGGACCTTTCGTTTCAATGTGATATGTTTCCAGAATGTCCCTGTTCTTTTGAGATTGGACTGTTTCGGGCCTTGCCTGGACGATGAAAAGCTCTCCTGTCCTTCCATCCTTGGCCCACTCGATGTCCATGGGAATATCCTTTGAAGCCTTCTCCGAGTAGTGGTCTTCTATCTTCATGGCATATCGGGCCAGGGTGAGAACATCGTCATCTGATATACAGAACCTTCTGCGATCATCCTCGGGTACATCTACGTTGTGAGTCAGAGCCTTGGACTCGCTCGCGCCGTAGATCATCTTTATCCTCTTCTCTCCAAGGCTCTTCCTGATTATAGACCTAAAGCCCTTTCGAAAAGTGGGTTTGAACACGTAGAACTCATCAGGTGCAACGGCCCCCTGTACTATATTTTCCCCAAGGCCATAGGCGCCTGTGATGAATATCACATCCCGAAAACCGGTCTCAGTGTCCAGGGTGAAAATCACGCCACTTGACGCCAGGTCTGACCTGACCATCTTCATAATTCCTATAGACAAGGCTACCTTGAATTGATCGAAGCCATTGTCTATGCGATAGGATATGGCCCGGTCCATAAAGAGAGAGGCAAAGCATTTTATGCATGCTTACTTGAGCTCCTGATAGCCGCGAACGTTGAGAAATGTCTCCTGCTGACCAGCAAAGGATGCAGTAGGCAGATCTTCAGCCGTTGCAGAGCTTCGCACAGCTACATCCGGGTCGGCGCCGTATTCATCACCAAGCCTGTCGTAGGCTTCCTTGATTTCTGCCCACATATCTTCTGGCAAATCTGATTTTAGGATCAATTCGCGTGCTCTATTTCCCCTCGCTGCCAGGTCTTTCATATCAGACTTGTTAAGGCCTGACATGGCCTCTTTCAACTTGTCCAGAATGCCTGCGGAATTAAGAAAATGCCAGTAGGCCTCCGAAGTCGTGGCAAACCCATTGGGAATTTTGACACCTTGTGGTTTGAGATCCCGGTACATCTCGCCCAGGGATGCATTCTTTCCGCCAACTGAAGGCACATCCTCTATGCGTATCTCATCGAACCATAGCAAGAATTTTTTTTGTTGCATAGTTCCCTCATATAAACCTAAACTCGTCACGTGGTAGGGAATAAACTCAATCCGAGCTTACTATCCAAGTCCCTAACTTTCTTCGGGACCTCAGAGATCAGAGTTCGATCGCCAATCCTGACATGATACACTTTGCTGTACTGCAAC
>CABMDX010000295.1 GCA_902385025.1 uncultured archaeon
ATGGGCGTGCAGTTTCTAATGCTATAAGAGAATCCAAGAAAGAGCGCCGAACGCCCCGTCATTCCATTTATATTCTCTACTCGTCTCTGTAAATCGGCTTTTCCGGCACCAGGTAAATGGTCCAGAAGATGAGCAAAGTGATTGCCACCTTGACGACAATATTTGTCCAGACCATCTGCTGTAGAGCCTGCGCACCCACAATTCCGGTGAAGGCTATGAGCGGAAAGAGCACACTGTCCACGGGAATGGAGACTGCATTGGAGGCGAATACCCGCGACCACTGCGGCCAGCTCCTTCTAGATCCACTGCTCCAGATATGGTAGACCCTGGTGTCTATGAGCTCCGCAATGAGAGCAGTGAGGATAGAGCCGAGCACTATCCTCATCTGAAGTGAGAATATCGACTGCCAGCCAAAGCCCGTAGCATCTATGATACCGAAGAGAAAGGCCCATGCGGTCTGGCCGCCGTTATTTGCCCAGTCCGTTTGCGCGGGCAGAAGCACCACCAACTGAAAATAAAGAGCTGCAAGGAGATTCATGCCTGCCGCGAGCCATATAGTGGTGATTGCGGCCTTTTTCCCGAGCTGCTTGTGGATCAGGTCCCGCCAGGTGAAAGTCAGGGAATAGATGAATCCGGCATCCATGACCAGGCTGCCGAAATATGTTACCTTGGTCGCGGCAATATTTCCGGCCAATGAGAAAAAGAGGTAGAGTCCGCAGAGGATTATTGTCGCCTGAGTCCTATCGATCCTGAAAATACCTGCTCGGTAGTCTTTTGCGTCACTCTTCCTTGAATCTGTTATGCTCGATTTCAAGTCTTTCCCAGCCATTTATCCTTGAGCTGCGTAAAAGCACCTGCTTTAATGCTTTCCCTGATCTGCTGCATAAAGCTGAGCATGAAATGGAGGTTATGAATCGATGCCAATCGGAAATAGGATAGCTCTGCCGCAGAATAAAGGTGGCTCAGATAAGCTCGCGAGTAGGTGCGGCAGGTCTGGCAGCTACAACTGGGGTCTATCGGCAGATCATCCTCCCGGAATCTCGCATTCCTTATATTTATGCGGAACCGGTTTTCCATGCATCCGCCGCCCTGCGGCGAGATAAAAAGGCTCCCTCTGCGAGCAATTCTGGTGGGGGAGACACAGTCGAAGGTATCAATCCCTCTGGCCACTCCTTCCAGTATATCGTCTATCTCGCCGATACCAAGCAAATGCCGTGGCCGGTCGTCTAATCTGGGAATCACCCACTCCAGCACCTGATGCATGTCCTGCTTGCTGTTCCCGAGGGAACCCCCAATGGCGATGCCATCAAATGATTGAGAGCTGATGGCCTCTGTGCTTATGCTCCTCAGATCCTTGAACCAACCCCCCTGAATGATGCCATAAAGTGCCTGATCTCTGTTGTGATAATCCAGAGACTGCTCGGCCCAAACATGCGATCGCAGCATGGCCTTTTTGGTATAATTATAATCAGAAAGCGGTGATGTGCATTCATCAAAGGCCATGATTATATCGGAATCCAGATTTGACTGGATCTTCATCGAGCTTTTTGCATCCAAAAAATGCCAGGCTCCATCGGACTGAGACTTGAATGACACGCCCTCGTCTGTGATCCTGGTCAAATTCTCTTTTTTGGGGATTTTTGACAATTCGCCGGCCTTTTTTCTGCGAATTTGCCATCGACTTTCTCTCACGGACTCATCCAGAGGCCCCTCCTGAAGATCCGGCTGGCCTATGATCCCAGACAGACCGGCACATTCGCCATCCGCTCCAGCATCCTTATTTGAGTTTCTGCTTTTCACTTCTTGCGGGAAGATGTTTCCGATCTTGCTTATGTTGTGCTCCCTTGCAAAGCCCAAAGAAAAGGCCTGAAAGCCACCCGAATCTGAGAACAGAGGCCCATCAAATCCCATGAATTTGTGCAATCCCCCCAGCCGCAAAATCAACTCGTCACCGGGCTTCAGATGAAGGTGGTAAGTGTTGGCCAGAGCACACTGCACACCCAGGTTCATCAGATCATCGGAGCCAAGAGCTCTCACGCTTGCGAGAGTTGCCACCGGCACAAAGTAGGGCGTCTCAATATCACCCCGACGGGTTCGGATCAGGCCCTGTCTAGCGTGGCTTTGCCGATCTTGCTTTTGGATCTCAAAAGATAAGGCACTCATAACAAATTACCGTTTTTTTTGCATATGGACTTTATTCCCATCCATATTCCTCCTCGATAAGCTTTGCTCCCGACACGATTCGCTGACGCATAGGCCAAAGATCGAGTATTCCTGGAAACACTTATTATCCTGGCCGCTATAGGCAAGGCGGTGATTTCCATTGTCAAGAAGCTATAAGCTCGTGTTTCTGCTCGTCGTGATCTCCATGCTCGCCGCTCTGGCCCAGGCGCAAAGCTCGGATAAATTTTCCGTAAATATATCTGATAACAAGTTCATTGGCTCGTATCTAGTGAACCAGGACGGATTTACTCTTTACTACTTTGACGACGATAAAAATGCAGGCGGAGACAGCTCCTGCTACGATGATTGTGCTACCAAGTGGCCGCCCTTCTATGCCGAAAATATAATTGTCCCAGATCGCCTGCGGTCCGTGGATTTTGCAGAAATGACCAGATCTGACGGTTCCAAGCAGACCACCTTCAAGGGCTGGCCCGTCTATCTCTATTCAGGCGACAGAGACCCAGGAGACATATACGGCAACAAGCAGAAAAATGGGCTCTGGCACGTCATCAATCCTTCCGACATGCCTCAGCTATTCTAGTGCAGAAATCCCAAAGTTGCCGGATCATCGTATGCCAAAAGCAGAGGCTCACGCATCAATGGCAAGATTAATATTCCAATGAATAGTAGTAATAATAGCAAAAGCCCGCTCGGAATTAGATAGTCTACCCCCCATACATTCTGGCGACTTTTGCCCTTACTTTTTTCTTTTCTTTGGCAATTATTGCAGGAGTATGACTTCACATTTATCCAAGTGCACCAGCTAATCATAATATCTCATGAATCTTAGCTCCTGACAAGTCTTTTATCGTTTATGCTCTCTATTGAAAGAGCATCTTGGAAAAAGAGCTAATCGGAGAACAAAGAATGGATATTTCAATGAAAGACAAGAGCGAGAAAAAGGGAAAAAATGGCAAGATCAAAGTGAGCAAAAATGGGCCGTATCTCGTTTCGGGCAATATTCCTCTCGCAGAACATAAAATGGAATTTGATGACGACGGAAATCCATGCAAATGGCTTGAAGGAAAGAAATATCCATCACAGGAGACTAGGGCCTTGTGCCGCTGCGGAGGATCGAAGAACAAACCATTCTGTGACGGCACACACGCAAAAACGAATTTCGATGGCACAGAAAAGGCAAGCAAAAAGCCATATATCGGCCAATGTGAGTTGATCGAGGGCCCTGATCTGTTGTTGACTGATGCCCAGCATTTGTGCGCTTCAGCTCGTTTCTGCCATCGGGCCGGTGGAACCTGGAACCTCACGATGCAGTCAGACGATCCCAAGGCCAAGAAAATTGCTATAGAAGAAGCTGGAGATTGCCCCTCGGGCCGTTTGGTTGCCTGGGATAAAAATTCCGGAAAAGAAATCGAACCTGAACTTGAGCCGTCCATTGGAGTCGTTTTTGATGATCAGTCTGGCACAATTGGGCCGCTTCGAGTGTGTGGCAGGATTCCGGTTGAGTCTGCCGATGGCACTTCTTATGAAGTTCGCAATCGAGTTACGCTCTGTCGCTGTGGCAAGTCTAGTAATAAGCCTTTCTGCGATAGCAGCCACCTGCAAAGATAGCCTTGCGCCAGGAAATTCAACGAATATCGTGAAATGCGGAAGCTTTATGCCCCTAAGAGAACGGCCAATCCAACTGATTCATTCCAATTGATCTTCTTGTAGGCGGTCTTCGCAGGGCGAAGGCTATTATAAAAGGAGTACGATTCGCCCCTTAAATGGAGGTGGGTTTTCTCCACCCCCTTACCCCGGCGTTATGAGCTTGTGAATCTCATTGGAGATTATATTTGGCAGAAGCCTGATATAGCCCACCAGCGGGATGTTCAGCCTGGCAACTCCTATGACCCATTCATCCTTTACAGGCGTAAGGTAGCTTATTCCTTCCCCTACAAACGTTCCGTTTTGAGTCTTGTAAATCACGAGGCCCGTTTCTCTATCCAAATATACATCGCTGCCCACGTCCATGATCTCGCTCCGGTGCGTTTGCAGGTAGGAAAGGTTCGCCATGCCGAATACCTGCCCTGCATTCTGGTCGATAACATCATTGTGGTCACCCTTGGTGATATATCCCGAAAACGGGGCTTTCGGCCCTCCTTCCCACATTTCGTCTCCTGTTTTCACATATCGCAAAGCCCGGTGAATGATAGGTGTGGCCTTATCCTGACCAGGAGACATTCCCAGAAGCATTTTGAGCTGATCGAATAAATTCGGACTCTCCTTCCCATAAGGCCGGTAGAGGATGACATCGCCCGGATTATTGAAGGCACGATAGCCGGTCTTCTCCGCTTCATCCCAGGGAATGACCGTGGTGCGAGAAGCTCCCTGAACCAGTATTATGTCACCTATGTTAAGGTTCGGTACCATGCTCCCAGACTCCACTGCCACCATGGGTGTCCAGAGGCCCAACAGCAATTGAGATAGAAGGGATATGGCCCCCACAACCACGACTACAAATATAATGTCCTTAACAAAACCTGGAAGGGGCAAATTATCAAACTGCTCTCCGATCTTCATCAGCCAGGTTTATCAGTTGGTAGGTTCTTATACTCCTTTCGATGCTGCAGATATCGCGCAGTAGTATTCGCGAGACCAACAGAGATATAGTGCAGAGGTTTGCGGAGCAGGGCTATCAACTTGAGCCAGAGGCTCTTGATATCATTTGCGGCTACAATGGTGCCAGGGATGATTTGATCAGACGCATCATTGCATCTACGGATAGATCAGTGGCAGTCATCCGGACATCACAAATCTCCTGCCTTCTCGACCCCGCCAGGATGCCAGGAACACTATTTGCAGAAGGGGGCTCTCGCCCTGCGCGCCGCGACGCCATCTCACTTCATCCGGCACCATCTGTCACTCCTGTCCATTCCTTGCTGCCCGACTCGCCAGAGTATTCGCCGGCGGCATCTGCCGAATTAAAATGCGATATAACTGGCAGATCCACCTGCGTTGGGGATTATGACGACTTCGTGCATTATTTTCGCGACAGATACGCCAAGATAAGGGAGATTCTCTCCCGCCGGCTCAACTCCCGACCCATTGAATCGCTGGGAAAGAGCACCACGGGCCGGGAGGTCTCGCTCATCGGGATGGTAATGGATGTTCGCAGCACTGCCAAGGGAAATCGGGTAATCGAGCTGGAGGATCCAACAGGCATGATAATTGCTGTAATCCAGAAAGATGCCGAGATATATGATCAATCTAGCCAGATAATCCCCGATGAGGTCATAGGGGTCACAGGTACCTCCGATGGCAATGGAAGGCTCTTTGTCAAGTCCCTGCTCTGGCCTGATATGCCCAATCAGACGGCTTCCCTGGAAAAAGGAAGCGGCTGTGCTCTGCTGCTCTCAGACCTTCACGTGGGAAGCAAATACTTCATGGATGATGCCTGGCAGAGGTTTGTGAAATGGCTCAACGGAGAGGTCAGTGATCCTTCAGGACTCGCATCTAAGGTGCAGTACATGGTAATTGCCGGAGATTTGGTGGACGGCATAGGCATTTATCCCGGCCAGGAAAAAGATCTGGCCATAATGGATATTTATGATCAATATCAGGCTGCGGCAGAAAGGCTCAATTGCCTTCGAAAAGGTATTACAGTGATCATCGCGCCTGGAAACCATGATATTGTGCGCCAGGCGGAGCCACAGCCTGCTCTCCCCGAGGAGGTTCAAAACTACTTTAAGGGAGATACACTCTTCGTGGGCAATCCATCATGGATTACTTTAAGCGGGATTTCAGTTCTCGTCTACCACGGCAGGAGCATCGACGACCTGGTTTTGAGGTTGCCTGGCATCTCCTATGCCGCACCGGAGAAAGCGATGATAGAAATGCTAAGGCGCAGGCATCTATCTCCGATTTACGGCAGCCGCGTATCTATAGCACCTGAGCACGAAGACCACTATGTCATCACCCGGCCTCCAGCCATCCTGCATTGCGGTCACGTACATACTGTGGGAATTGCCAGGTACAAAGGAGTTGCAGTCATAAATAGCGGCACATGGCAGTCTCAGACCGATTTTCAGAAAAAGATGAACATCCAGCCACAGCCCGCGGTAGTGCCCATCGTCGATCTTGCCTCCATGAAGGTTCGAAAGCTCATATTTGCATAAGGAGCGAGCTGGCGGCAATTCACCATCAAAAGCAAGCCGCGAGATATCCGAGGTGCGGCATCATTCCGTTATACTTTTGGCATAAATCAACAAGTTAAAGGCCAGGGACTGTGCAAATTTATATTTAAAAATCTGCTAAATATACTTATTTGATCAATCATATATCTTGCGTTGCCTTGTTTAATCGCACTTTTCTCGGGAGTAGTTTAAAAGACATAATCACATGGCAAAACATTGTATATCTATCACACCATACTGGATCATGTATGTCACACCAAAAAATATAAGTATGATGCATGAAACAGACTGTAATAATAAAGACTGTATGGGGTGAGACTATCAAAGAAAAGAGCATGATATTATTCCTGGCTATAGCCTCCATTCTTATTCCGGTTATGGCCCAGAATGCCATGGTAAGTGGAGGTGGCGTGGATATCCTGAAGGACGGAATCTTTGAGAGTGCGGGAAGCGCTTTCCAGTTCCCTCTGGAGCAGGATACCAACTATGATTCGGTGGAGGTTGGAGATGATAAGGCGGTCTCTTTCGGGATGGGTGGAAGTTTTCCATTTGCGTCCACTAAACCGCGTCCCAATGCCCAGAACAACCTGGAGATCATAAAGAGCCAGAGTTCCAAGGGAAATGTCAGCCCTGCGCTTGGCTTTGCAAAGGTTAATCTGGATCAGATCAAGGCAGGCAATAGAGACGCTCAAGCCTCGGGCTTGGCATCGGCAGTTAACAATATAAAGATTTTATCCAACCAGTGAAGGATCATGCCCAATGGCGATTTTGGCCATTAATCCCCAAAGCCGCACATCGGGCATTAATTTTTATTCATCACCGCCCGGACAAACTG
>CABMDX010000296.1 GCA_902385025.1 uncultured archaeon
ATCAGAATTAAGCCGCCATAGCCGCTCTGACTCTGGTCAGAGGCTCTGGGAAGCAGCATCAATAAGGATAGCGTCGCCAGGAGAGCGGCTGCAGCAATCACCCAGTTGCGGATCATGATTCAACGGCTCTTATCACAAACTATAAGGGCATTTTGCGCCCATTCCTGGCATGACATGACCATCCAGAGACCGAGAGGCACCAGGGACTTTCTTCCCGAGGAAACATGGAAGCGAGGCAGAGCGAAGCTCGCCATGCAGGACGTGCTGGAGCGCTGGGGATACCAGGAAGTTGCCACACCGACATTCGAGCATCTTGAGCTTTTTACCAGAAAATCGGGCGCGTCCGTCATGGAGGAGATCTACAGCTTCAAGGATAAAGGGGGCCGCGATCTGGCCCTGCGCCCAGAGCTGACGGCTCCCGTAATGCGCATGTACGTCTCAGAGCTACAAAACTCCCCCAAGCCCCAGAGGCTCTGCTACTATGGCAATTGCTTCCGATATGAGCGACCCCAGAAAGGCCGCTTCCGGGAATTCTGGCAGCTAGGCGCAGAGCTGATTGGTGGGGCAAGACCGGATTCGGAGGCGGAGGTCATTGCCCTGGCCGAGCGCACGATTCAAAGCGTCGGCGTGGGCGGGGATATCCACGTCGGCTATCTGGGACTGATTCGCTCCATCCTGGACAGGATCGAGGCGGAGCATCGCTCTGCCATCATGAGGATGATCGACAAAAAGGAGCATTCAGCCCTCAAGGAGTTTTTGGATATCATAGGCCAGGAACACCTCGGCCTGCTGGAACTCACAGATTTGAAGGGAAAAGCGGCTCTTGATAAGGCCGCGCAGATCGTCTCTGATCTGGGCTCGTCTGCCTCATCGCCCTCTGCTCCTATGCAGTCCAAGATACCGGAGCCGTCCCTGGCAGGACGCAGCTCTGCGCGCGAGGGAAGAAAGGTCTCATCAGAACTGAATCTGGAGGAGTTTTGCCAGACCGTGGAGCTTCTGGATGCCTACGGCGTGAAATATACCGTGGATTTTGAGATCGTGCGGGGCCTTGAGTACTATTCCGGAACGGTCTTTGAGATCTATGCCGAGGGTCTGGGCGCGCAGCGGCAGATCTGCGGCGGAGGGACCTACGAGCTTGCCAGCCTCTTTGGGGGGAAGGAGACCTCATCTACAGGCTTTGGCCTGGGTTTCGATCGCATAATGGAGATTGTGCAGATCGAAAAGACGCGACGTTCTCCCGTTTATCTGGTCTATACGCCCGATGTCAAGGTCGAGGCTGCAAGAATCGCCATAAAGCTGCGCGAGATTGTGCCGATCGTGCTGGATGTCATGGGGCGGGGCATTGGAGCGCAGCTCAAAGCAGCAGCCAGTGCAGGCGCAAAATTTGCAGTGATCGTGGGCAGAAGCGAGCTGGATTCAAAGAAGATCACGCTGCGCGATCTATCGGCAGGCGAGCAGGAGAGTCTCGCGCTCGAAGAGATCGAGATGAGGCTGAAAGCAGAGTTCACGTAAATTTATGAGCGAGACTTCGAAAAAGGAAATGCATTATTTCATCTTTTTCTTCTTATTTTTATGTTGCAGATACAATTATCAGCATGACAAATATCAAACATAAACCGAAAAGCAGGATCAAGTCGCGATATCTATTCTTATATAAACATTTCACCATAGTATCCTGGCCACCCTCTTCCCCCGAATCCTGCATCAAACTCCCCCGAACTTTGCTAAATATTCAGGTGGCTCTCATGAGATAAGTAATTTATTATGTGGAGGTCATATAATGGATTTTGGGCAAAATTGTTCTTATTGGTGACATCTGAAAAATTGGGTCAGAGAAGGCCCATGTTCTCGAGCTGCATCCTGACGATACGCACGCCCTCTTCGCACTCCTCCTGCGATTTTCCGCCTGTGACGACAAGCTTTCCGGAGCTGAAGATGAGCACTACCACTTTGGGCTGCTTGATCCTGTAGACAAGTCCGGGGAACTGCTCGGGCTCGTACTCGATATTCTCGAGGCCCAAGCCGAGGGCAATGGCATTCAGATTGAGGTCCGTCTTCAGATCTGCGGAGGCCACAATATTCTGAACATGGATCTCAGGCTCCAGGTCTATGTTCTCGAAGCCGATGGACTTGAGCGTTTTGGCCATATTGGTTATGACCGTTCGGACGTCCTCGACATTCTTGGCTCCTGTGCATACTACCTTTCCGGAAGTGAATATGAGAAAAGCTGCCCGAGGTGCCTTGACCCTGTAGACGAGGCCGGGAAACTTTTCCTTGTTGTACTCCGCGCCCTCCAGCTCGGCCTCGATCTTGTGCAGGTCGAACTCTTCCGCCAGCTTGGTAGATGCCACCACGTTCTCAATATTTATTGTGGACTCCATACTCAAGTATCTCCGGACCATCCTTTTTAAACTGGGAGTATATATACATGAGTATTTAAGATTTATATATGGCTTATAAATCGCATGTCAACTACCACGGCCTGAAGGCCGTAGCTTGTAGCTAGTGGTTAGCCCGCTACGATTGGCTGGTTGACGGGCAGCCTGCTACGATCAGATCTGCTGAAGGTAGCGATATTTCTGGACGCGTTCAAATCAGCATTGATCTGGAAGCCACAATTTATGCATTTAAATGTTCTACCTCTGCGGTTTTCTTTCTTTTGGAATCCACATTTGCAGCAGGTGCGAGAAGTATATCTCGGATCTATGGCTACAACCTTCTTTCCAATAGCCATAGCCTTATATTCAACGATGCTTCGTAGTTCTGCAAAGCTCCACTTGCCTAGCTTCTTGTTCTTCTTGCCGTTTCTGATGTTGGTTAGGTCTTCCAGAGCGATTACGTCATATTGTTTTGATACTATCCAGTTAGCGATCTGATGATTCACGTCCCTTTGAAACCGTCTCTCTCGACCCGAAAGCTTGCATAGCTTTCTTTTAGCTGATCGAGTGCCTATGGACTGAAGTTTTGATCTCAAATATTGATATTTACCTTTGACAGACTTTACAGGTCCAGACTTCCAGAAAGTGTTATCACTACAAACCGCAATATTATTGATCCCAAGATCTACACCTATCCTCTTGTCGCCCTCAACTATTTCTGGGTCGGGTTGCTCTACTTGAACATTGAGATAGCAGGCTTTTTTGGCTATCTTGAGTTGAGCATTAATGACCTTCCAGGTAGCATATTTTTGGTAGTAATCTGCCAACTGGAAGTCGTATCGCAATCTCCCAAAAGCCGTTGTAAGTTTACAGTATCCAGATTCCAAGAATACTTTCATGGTTCGGATATCGAACCTAACTGCACCAAGTGGGTGCTTGAAAGGTTTCTTCTCGAATCTGAGTCTCTTGAGCATATCGCTTGCCTGATCTCGCGCAGTCTGATGTAGAGCAGAAGGTAATGTGGGATACTTGGCTCTGAGATCTTTGTATGTGGCCTTGTTGAGTCTGGTCTTGTTGTAATCATGTGCCGCAAAGCCATAGTCTATGACATCCTGACAGGCAGCATTCCAGAGTCTTGCTGTCTGGATGAGTTCATTGGACCTGTCAAGCTTTAGTTTCAAAGTGCGGAACATGTTATTAGGCACGTAATTTCTTTATTAGAGTTATAGTTTATGGTGTTAGGGCAAAGGGCTCCGCTTTCATCCTGCTATGACTCCGTCGCAACTCCCGTTAGCTAACGAGACCACCCTGAAAGGCAGGGTCTTCCCGCTCCGCCCTTCGCAATCCCGCGAGATAAAAAGCTCATAAAAAGCGCTAAAAAATTTGCTCCCGGGATTGGGGTGCATCCGGGCGAAATTATTCGGAATGAGATCATGAAAACCAAAAGCCGCAGATGGGATTCGAACCCATGAAGAGCTGATCTTTCGGATTATCTTACGAATCAGC
>CABMDX010000297.1 GCA_902385025.1 uncultured archaeon
CCTGAAAGAACTGCAATGCCGTTTGAATCTGTTGATCCATGCAATTTATTGCCGGTAGTGTCCTGCCCTGATATCTGAACTCCTGATAGCATTGTTCCGTTTAGATTCCCTTCGTGAACGTAGATACTCAATTTAATCTGTTCCTGGCATGAAGCAGTTAGCGTCATGCAACATCCCACAACAAACAGAGTTGCGAGCAAATATGGCAATTTCATCTCTTCTTTCACCTTTTTCTTTTGCTGTATCCCATTTGAGCCTGGTTACATTTATCTCCACGAATTCATGATGGACTTCATTGGTAGCCTGCCAGGGAAGTAGTAGTCCATCAATGACGTTATGGTTTTCTTATGAGCGTGAACCGTTAAGGATTTCTTGGGATATATCTCCGGATAATAGTGATCCATCAGCGATGTTATTTGATTTTTGCGATAGTTCTTCGTCGGAGGTCTTGGTTTGTCATTGGCATAGCTTTTCACAATTCCCAGTCCCGTATTACTCCGTCCGGGATTATCATCTGCGCTGCTTTTCACAATTCCCAGTCCCGTATTACTCCGTCCGGGATTATCATCTGTGCTGCTTTGCACTATTCCCAGTCCCGTATTACCCTGTCCAGGATTGTCATCTGTGCTGCTTTGCACTGTTCCAAGTCCTGCGCCACCCTGTCCCATGCCATTGTCGGCATTTCCCTGTCTTATGCCGCTGTCTGTTTGTTTCGCCTGGTCATAGCCTTGCGAAAAGGCCGGTGCAATAAGAATGCATATGACGGCCAGTGCCAGCATGCATTTGGGATTTTTCATAAGATTGCATCTCCATTGAAGTTTAGATCCGTTCCTTTAGTTTTCATTACAAAGCGTAGCTTGTTGTGAACGATATTTCTAGATATAACCGAACGAACGGTGAACGATCAATATGGATTATGATATGACTTTTAGCTTGAAATCGGATGAGTTCGATTTAATTTCAAAGTCGGGATCATTAGACTCATCCTCGTGTTGGTTCGTCTGTACTTGGTTTTGTTCTCTTGAGGTACCCGTCTTATTGTTTCATGAATAATATAATCGATATCTGTATTGCCTATCCTGTAATCTAGGATGAGATTTTTTGCAGATGGAAATTCAAGATCCTTCGGCCTCGACAGGGCTTGCATAATTGGTGCATTGCCGCAAAGAGTTCGTCGATTCACATGAAAATCCTTCGCAGAATATCGATTCTTTTCATTCATGATGAAGAGGAGCCTCATGGCGGTATGCAGCGGAAAAATTAGACAGGGGGTTGACTGTGATCTGTGCCTCTTCCTGTTGGTCATGACCCAAAACCTTTTTCGCCCAAAAGATTCCTGTAGTAGCCCTGGAGGTTATGAAATATGAGATTCTTAGCTGCTGTTATCCTCTTTCTACTGGTTATCGGCCTGGCTGGATCCGTGCAATTGGGCGGCAATTCAAGCAGGCTTCTGTCTCTGGGGAGTGTGTCCGAAAATATCCTGAATCAAACGAATATGAATATCACAAATCAAACCAATGTCTCCGATAGCACCCCTGCTCAAAGGAGCACCGCGATTTCAATAAAAAATCCCATGAGCACCAATCCTGCCATAAATAAATATAAGAGCGTATATCTGCCAAATAATATCGAATCCAACTCAATTGCATATCAGTTCACCACTTAACAATTTTTTAAATATTTTTTGTCTATCATAGATTCTATTTTCAATGCACAGTCATGCAGTCTTCTCTGGTTGGATGAAAGCTGTTTGATCAATTGGCCAAAAATTATCTATTGAAGCCCATTTACTTGACTATAATTTAAAATTTTCTGCATAAGTTATTTATATTCGCATGGTATAATCTCTATCACTTAAGCTAAATATGGAGATTGATTATGAATATATCATTGGCATTCAAAGCTCCTTGGGCCATGCTCAAGATCGCATTCTTAATGGTGCTATTCTTGGCCGTTGCCGAAGGGAGTCAAGCGCAATGCGGCGAGGGGAATCAAAGTTGCGATCAGCAGTGGAATTTGATGGCAAAGGTCGATAGCGGATTGGCGCCGGCATCAGACATCAGCGAGGATGATCTGGCAGCAGATATGGATGCCTTTGGCGCCTCGGTGGTATCTTTTGGTTTCATGAATCAGTCCGCTTCGGAAACTGCCCAGGAGATCGTCACGGGAAATGATACCGCTAAATTCATCACATTCTCGGCTAATGATGTTGATAACGATCTATTGGATTATACTGTTATCAGTGCACCAGAGCATGGAACTGTGAGCAAGATTGATTCTGGATTCCTTTATACGCCTGAGAGTGGCTATGTTGGTAAAGACGATATTGTCTTTCGCGTCAGCGATCAACTGGGCAACTTGCTGAATATGTCCCTGGCAATTGATGTCATTTCGTTATATCATCCACCTTCCGTAAGGATTCGCACGCCACATGATGGGGAGGTTTTCCCGGCCTATGGAGGCGATTTATGGGCAGAGGTTCCCATTCGTGCCACCGCAACTGGAGATGTAAAGTCAATAGCATTCTATGATGGTACAACTCTCATACCCGATTCTCCAAATCCTCAGAGCTGTCCGACCGATGAGGTCAATTGTCCGGTTACTCTGGTAGCAAAGCTTCCATGGGGTTACCACACTCTGGTTGCAAAAGCCACTGACACCAAGAACAAAAACTGCGTATCGCTGCCAGTTGTGATCATCGTTAACCCTTCAGAGCCGAAAGTGAAAATCTCAAATCCCTATGACGGCCAGATATTCACGGCTCCTGCAAATATAGATATTACCGCAGAGGTAACCGATAGCCGGGAGATGAGTTATGTCGAATTTTTCGCAAATTCGCAAAAATTGGGGCGTATCACCAGAAATGTCTCCCCTTATACCTTCACCTGGCAGGATGTCAAGCCCGGCATATACAATCTGGCAGCAAAGGCTGTTGATGTTATGGGCGCTTCAGGAACTGCGATCTCCAAATCAATCCTCATAGTCGTAGTACCGGCAAAGCCCTTAACCAAATCCGATCTGGCCCTGACCATGACCACCACACCAAATCCAGTGCCTGCAGGCGGATTGTTCAATTATATCCTGACCGTCACCAACAGGGGACCGGATACCGCTACGGGCGTGACACTGGAAGATTTCCTGCCCAGCAGCGTGGATTATGTCTCAAAGAAGCCGAGCCAGGGAGAATATGATCCAAAGACTGGATTTTGGAGCGTGGGCGATCTGGTCAAGTATCGCAGCGCAAAGCTGGTGCTGACTGTGAGAGCGCCATCTAAGGCGCCAACAGAGCAGATCTCCAATACAGCATATGTCTATGGATCTGAGTATGATCCTGACAACTCCAATAACCATGTGACAGACTACGTCAGGATAAAGGCCTGAATTGCAAAATGGGGTCTCAGGTCGAAATTCTCGGGAGGCTCATGCCTCCCTATACTTTTTTGGACTTTTTTATAGCATCATTTCGGAGAACGCTGTCATCTTGCGGTCTGCTCTCATTCCTGATCTAGGCAATATAGGAAACGCTGGACCTGTCAAAGCCCTTCACCAATTCAAGGCCTGTGTCCTCCGGTTTCCAGGAGATATCCGGGTAGGCCAGATGCTTGATGAAGCTCCCGGTGTCGGCTGCGATTTGCGTGGCCAGGTGATCTTCGCCCAATGCATCTCTGGTTATCTGGTGAACCCTTGTCCTGACATCTTCTTCATCCAGATAGCCAAGGGAGTGAATATACTCATGCAGCATGACATGAAATACATAGGGCTTGTATAGCTCAGGACGTGTCTCCTTGATTCTCTGCAGGGGAATTTTGTTCAATACAATGACGTTGGAACCCGTGGTGAAGAAACCTCCGAAAAAGCCCTGGGGATGGTTTCCCAGATTTGCAATTCCCAGCATCAGCCCTCCTCTGCTCTTGCCGGTGCTGCAGAATACCAGTGATTTGACCACTTCAAAGATGTCCGGCAGGGAATTTGCCTCATCCAGCCGGGCCTTATAATCGATCCTCATTATGAGTCTATTCTGCCAAGTCTTTGTATATAATACTAACTTAAAGTTACTGATAGTGGTGGGTCTTGGCCTTTCAGCGATTGTGCAAAGGAATTCTAAAGACAATAGCCTGAAGGATATGAATATGAAGGATATGAAGGCAAATGCTTTAAGGATAAATAGCAGATACATCTGCGTTAATGGCTTTAGACGGAAGATCGATTAGAAGTGTTTTATCTAGGAACGATAATATATATAGTTCAAGAGCCTGGGCACCGAGCACGAAATATATTAGGAATGGTTGATATGACCTGTATAAGAATGGGGATTGGTCCTGGAGGCAGGATTGCCATAGCCATTATCCTGGCTGCATTATTGCTCTTCCATTGCGCATTTGCCGATGTAAAAGTGGAAGGCTGGATATCGCAGAATTGCAAATATATAATTTCCAATATCAATGATTATCCCGATTACGTCTTTCTCACCAGCAGCGACATCTGGGGCTGGGAGCAGGCCTCGCTGATTGATAAAAATGGCACCTTTGGCGGAGGATACAAACTGGACAGCTTTATAGTTCATGCTGCCAGGGCGCAGGACTTTGACCGGGAGAGATTCTTCCGCCACAGAGATGAGTCTAGCCCAGGGTATGTCAATTGCACCGATTACTGCATGGATAATCCGAAGATTGTCTCCTCAAACATCACGCTGGATAAAGCCATCTCCATTAACGAGATTTTGCCGCTCGAAAAGATCGAGTGCTATCTGAAGATCGACAATATAACAAGCCAGCGATTGAACCTTTCCAGGACCAGAATGCTGTACTACTACGAAAATGGCAGCACTCAGGAGATGCCTGTGGAGAACGCATCCTGAATGGGCATGGCATGTCTGGGGGCGTTTGATACTATCAGGCAGTTTTTGCCCCTCTGATCTGCGTGATTGGCAAATGCCCATCTTTTTTTTCCCAATTAGCATATATATAATCTGGTTCTTCTATTTGCCTCTTGTGTCAATTCTAATTATATTCTTTATTGTGTTTCGACGGGCACTATTAAAACGAAAAAATCAGAGCCTGAAGGCGGGCGGAGATAAGAGTCGATGAGCTTTATTCAATCCCTGGCTATAGCTCTTCTGATCACTATACTGGTGGAGTACGCAGTCTATCTGATCGTCATCAGAAAAGATCTGCAAAAGCTCCTACTGTACGCAATTCTTATCAACACATTTACCAATCCGCTCTTTAACTACCTTTATAATTACGAGTTCCATGAATGGGGATTCCTGGCGCTTGCCTTTCTGGAGGTGGCAGTGGCAATCATAGAGAGCGTTTTGATCTTTTTCCTTATGGAGGTAAGCGGCCAAAAAGCCCTATTGCTGTCTTTTGCCGCCAACCTGGCATCATTACAGGTGGGCATGCTGGTCTTTCGCTAAAGGAATTTGATTTGGCATTCTAAAGCGAGCTTCAAATCCCAGCATTTTATTCCTGCTACCTTCTTTTTGTTATGATTGACAATATATCGCAATCCTTCAGTTCATGATCCAGCCCGACCGACTGTCCCGGGAACTTTGCGCTCTTTCCCCACACCAGAGCATAGCGAAATAGGTTGACGAAATCACGGTGAAGATGCTCGCAGACCGATTTCACTGAGCTTCCATCCAGCAGCACCAGAGGCTCCTCCAGGTCTGCCTTCCCGCCCTTTGGCTTGAGGTAGACGCGAATAAATCCAAGGCGCTCATAGATCAGATCTTTAAGCTCTTCCAGGCCTTCTGTGGTAGCGCAGGATACGGGCAAATACTCCCTGCCCAGCTCCTCGCGGATCTTGTTCTCTACGCCTCCGTATCTGAGGTCGAACTTATTTATGGCTACCACTGAAGGGATGTAAACCCTGTTGCCGGCCAGAAAATCCACCAGACTATCCGTATCTATGTCTTCGCGTATGGTAACGTTGGCATTCACAATGCCATAGGCTCGAATAATCTCTGCTATCTCGAATTCGGTCATTTTGGTGAGCTGCACAGTGCTTCGCACGATGATGCCGCCCTTCCTTTCCTGGGTTATATGCACATTGGGCGGCTGCTTGTCCAGCCGAATGCCGGCATCGTAAAGCTCGCGCTCCAGAATATCCAGCCTATAGTTGAAGACATCTCCTAATAATAATATAATGTCTGCAGCTCTTGCCGCTGTTATGACCTCTCTGCCCCGCCCTTTGCCTCTTGCAGCACCCTTGATTATGCCGGGCATATCCAAGATCTGGATCTCGGCGCCCTTATATTTCATGACGCCTGGAATGACTTCCAGGGTTGTGAACTGGTATGCAGCAACCTCCGACTTGGAGCCGGTAAGATAGTTGAGGAGGCTTGACTTGCCCACAGAGGGAAATCCTACCAGAGCCACGGTAGCATCTCCTGACTTTTTGATGTAGTATCTTCTGCCCCCGCCTCCGCCCTTGATCTTTTGAAGCTCCTGCTGCGCTCTTAACTTCGCGATCTTGGCCTTGATCTTGCCCAAATGATGCTCAGTAGCCTTATTCTTCTGAGTTCGAGCATACTCTTTTTCCAATTCAGCAATCTTCTCAATAATTCCCATGAGTAATATATTATGTGTTTAATAGTTTTTTATCTCGGTATAACGAGTTTCGTGTAAGTAAAATTAGGATTCTTCAATTCCTTAGCAAATTTTACAATCCTTTCAGAATTTCCATTCA
>CABMDX010000298.1 GCA_902385025.1 uncultured archaeon
AAACGACCGGGACGCAGCAATGCCGGATCGAGCATGTCCAGGCGGTTTGTGGCTGCAATAAGCTTCACCTCACCACGGGCATCAAATCCGTCCATCTCGGCCAGAATCTGCATCAGAGTTCTCTGCACTTCGCGATCTCCGCTGGTGGCTCCATCCATTCGCCGCGCGCCTATGGCATCCAGCTCATCGATGAAGATTATGGCAGGCGACTTGCTCTTGGCGAGCTCGAACAGCTCCCGCACCAGGCGCGCGCCCTCTCCGATATACTTTTGCACAAACTCTGAGCCCACAACTCGCAGGAAGGTGGCCTCTGTGCTCTGAGCTACTGCTTTGGCCAGGATAGTTTTGCCTGTTCCCGGAGGACCATGCAGCAAAACCCCCTTGGGCGGCTCGATGCCCACCGCAGTGAACAGGTCCGGGCGCTTGAGGGGCAGTTCCACAATCTCCCTGATCTCGGAGATCTGAGTGTCCAGGCCTCCTATCTGGGAGAAGTGCACATCCGGAGCCTCTTCGATCTCCATGCCAAAGACAGCCGGATCTCGAGGTGAGGGCAGAACACACATCACAGCAAATGACTGCTGGTTGAGCCCTACCTGGGCGCCTGGCTTGATCTCGTCTTCTATGAACTGTGAGAGATTTACCACGAATCTGGGACCCGTACTGCTTTTGACGATAACCCTATTCTCGTCCAGTACATCGACTATTGTGCCCACGATCATCGGACCGACGCGCAAGCGCTCAAGCTCGCTGCGCAGTTTGCGAGCCTCTCGCTCGAACTTGAGCTTCTGATTCTCAATGAGCCTTTTCTCGCCTTCTACGCGGTCCTTCTGCTCTCGCAGCGCCAGATTGCGCTCTTCAAGCTGGCGCATACGGTCCAGGATGTAGCGCGAAAAATCCGCGCCGGCCTGTGACTCATTCATGCCTTCTCCACTATCCATAATTACAAAGATTATTAAACTCCGACCCCTATAAAGGTTTCCGAAATGACCGAGAAGCAATGTGAGATTTGCGGCGCTGAGATCTCGGGGCCAGCCCAGAGGATAGTGATCGACGGCTCAGCGCTGGAAGTATGCAAGAGCTGTGCGCGCTTCGGCAAGCCGGAGGATAAATGGTCACCGGTTCCTAAGAAGATGGTTCCTGTGGAGAGGGCATTCGCAGTAAAACGACCCAAACCCCGCGACTATTTCAAGGACCTGGTAGAATTAGTTCCAGAATTCGGACGCAAGATAAGAGAGGGCCGCGAGAGCCTGGGCCTCTCTCCGGAGGAGCTGGGCGCAAGAATCAAAGAGAAAGCAACGCTTTTGCGGAAGATTGAGCGCGAGGAGATCTCCCCTGAAGATGAAGTCAGAAAGAAGCTGGAAAAAGAGCTCAAGATCAAGCTGACCGATCAGGCAACCGAGGCCAGAGTTAAATCCGGTATCGGTGGCAGGGGACTCACCCTGGGAGATATCGCAAGCATCAAACGGAAATGAGCCCGCATTAAGCAGAATATGAGCAATAAAGCGGAAATAAAAAATGATCGCCAGTGCAGCTCGCTTTGTCATCGGCGGGGGAGTAATTGTCTATCCCACCGAGACCGTTTACGGCCTGGGTGCCAATGCTCTGGATGAGCAGGCAGTGATGAGGGTCTACCAGATTAAAAAGAGGCCTTTGTCCCAGCCCATTTTTTTGGCCATCTCCAGCTTTGAGATGCTGAATAATGTCGCGGATGTGAGCGAAGAGGATATGGATCTGCTTAAAAAGCTCCTTCCATGGCCGATCTCAGTTCTGGTCAGACGAAAAAGCCTCGTTCCAGATATCCTCACCGCAGGCTCTCCTTTCGTCGGCATTCGTTATCCTGACCATGAGACCGCCCTGCGGATCATCGATTCTGCCGGACCCATCACATCTACCAGTGCCAATCGCACCGGCTCCCCTTCCCCGACAAGCATAGTTGAGGTATCGAGAGAGATCGCAGATAGAGTGGATGCGGTAGTCGATGGAGGAAAGTGCAGATATAGTGAGTCCTCCACACTTCTTGATCTGGAAAGAAGAGAGATCATCCGCAAGGGCGCGGGTCTGGAAAGAGTCTTGAAGGCGATATCTTGAGGGCCAGGATCAGGGACTTCTTTGAGACTGTAGATGGTTGGCTCTTTGCCGTAGCGGATTATAATCATCCTCAGGGCATTCGCTCCATGCTGCGCTATGTTCCTGATCCTGCGGGGGAGCGGGCCTTCAAGGGAAAGCGTTACCGAAAGATGGATTTTGATCCTGCCTTTGATTTTTTAAAGAAGGAAAAGCCCAGCTATGTCCAGGATCTGCATGTAGTTCCAACGCAGGATATCCTTCATATCTTTCGCCCTGAAATAGGCCTTCAGAGCGTGGCCAGGGAGGACTCAAGAGTAGGCAAGATAGTCTCTCTCCTGGAAGAAGGTGGAATCCCAAGGGAAGAGATGGGAATCACAGGCTCTATGCTCCTGGGGCTGCATGGTCCGACCTCTGATATCGATTTTGTGGTTTACGGGCCCTGGTGGTGGAAGGCCAGGGAAGTCATTGCCCGCGC
>CABMDX010000299.1 GCA_902385025.1 uncultured archaeon
CTATATTGGTCTGGGACCCGTGTACAGTCTGGCCCCTTTGATCAAAGCTTATCCGAGAGCGCTCTTTCTCCACTTCCTGAACAAGCTTTTGCACTTTATCTGCGAAATCCGAATCCGCCTCAATTTTTTCGGCCAGGACTTCTTTGAGAGCATCCTGCCTGGCCTCGGATTCCGGTTTCTGCTTAGCACGCGCCAAAGTCTGCTCTGCGTAGGAATCGCCCTTGAACTTATTTACTACAGCCTGGCACAGATCGCCGACAAGTCCTCCTATTTTTTCTCCAGCGGTCTTTGAGAGGGCATCGGCGCCTTTCGCCACATATGGAGCCGCGAGGGCAGCTATAGTGATCGGATCCAAGATGAGCATCTCCATCAAATTATGTTTCTGATAAGTGAATGGTTGAAAAGATAAATCTTTGCTGCCCGATGTGAGATTTCAAAAAAATTTAAGAAAATTGCTTTGCTCCTATTGTTCTCTTCATTCTCCCGCCCGATACTCCTCCATCCCCCGCACCATCCCCACGATCTCCTCCACCACCGCCTCATCAACATCGGAGATCGTCAACCTCCGCACTGCATTCGTCACCTCAATGTCCGCCATGACGATCTTCGGCAGGCTGCTGTGCTTGAAGCCCTCGACCACAACATAGTCCATCCCGTCAGCCTCAAGCTCTGCCAGCGCAGTGTCCAGGTCGCCCCTATCCCTCGTCACCTTGAGCCGCGCCTCTCCAAGGCCTATGACCTCATCCGCTCCGGCATCGAAATGGCGCTTTGTGTCGCCCTGATCCACTGTATGCGTGACCATGTTCTTGATCGTGCCCACCCGCCCGTACCTGGCCAGCGACCTCACCAGGGCCTCGACGAGCGTGGTCTTGCCTGTCTTCTTGGTCCCCACTACGGATATTACCTTCATCCTTTCAGGCCCGCATCAGCTCAATCAGGAACCGCGCAAACCCTTCCAGATCGGCAACGCGAATATTCTCATTTTGGCCGTGGGCATTGCTCTCCAGTTGCCTGCCCACACCGTAGACACAGGTGGGAATGCGGGTCTTCTCAGTGGCATAAGCCTGATCCAGGCTCCCCTGCGCTCCAGAGAGCCGCGGCATGAATCCCATGCCCCCTTTTACTGCCTCTCTGACCTCTGCCACCCAGGGGTGATCGGGATTCACGCTCATGGGCGGGTAGCCAGGATAATACTTCAGGTCCATCTCGACATCCAGCGGCTTGAGGGTTCTCTCGATCTCTGCCATTGCATCCTCCATGCTCTCCTCTGGAATCACCCGCCGGTCTCCTCTCAAAACGCAGCTATCAGGCACAATGTTCTCCTTTACGCCCCCATTGATCATGGTGATATTGAGAATGGGCATTAGATTCTTCAGGCCCATCGCCTCCAGTGCAGAGCTTGCCGAGAGCATGGACCTCCTGGCCTGCACCTCCTTCTTGAGGCTCATGAGCGTCTGCATAACCGGAATCGCCCTCTCCACGGCATTGACTCCCAGGAAGCTTGAACCGCTGTGCGATGATCTGCCATGAACCGTCACGTCCCAGGTTATGATGCCGTTGCTGCCAATCACCACATCATCTGAGAATCCATCCATGCACAGCATCAGGTCTCCCTTGACAAGGCCAAGATCAGTGAAGTAGCATAGGCCGGAGTATCCTCCCACCTCCTCATCAGTGGTGAGAAGAAGGCTGAGATTGTACTTCGGCTTTCCATTCTCCAAAAGCGTCCCGAGTGCGGCTATGAGCGCAGCAATCGAGCCCTTGCAGTCCGAGACTCCCCTGCCATAAGCCCTTCCGTTCTTCAGTGTCACCTGGAAGGGATCTGTCTCCCAGCTTCCTTCCGCCGGAACCACATCCAGGTGCGCATAAATCACCAGCGTCTTTTGGGCGCCCACATCCAGATCAGCCTTTAGATTATAGCGATCTCCAAAAAGCCTCTGATCCTGGCACTTTTCAGCAAAGACTTCCTTTGGCATGGTCAGCTTCTGGGCCCGGAACCCCAGGCCCTTGAAAATGGGAACGAGCCAGTCTACAATCTCCTCATAGCAGCTCCCCGGAGGCGCAACGGTCCTGAAGCTTATGATCTCTTTTAGTAAACTTAAAAGGTACTCTTTGTCAGGCTGGAGGCAATCTTCTGTCATTTTGAATCCCTGCCTGAATTTAGCCCTGATAGCCTATTAAAGCTTCTCTAATAGCGTGATAGAATGCCCACGATTATGATGGTAAATATTCCCACTATTATCATCTGGATGCCTGAAGATATCTCTCTCTCATCGCTGATCCTGGCAAGGAATATGCCAAGCGTAAAGAGCACTACGAGACCCAGCAATAGTGATCCATAAAGTGCCATTTGCATGCTGATGGCAGGCACAAAAAAGTAGGGCGTGACCAGGATGGCAGCGGCAAGTGCGGGGCTTATGCCGTCCACTACTGCGACCACAACCGAAGCGAACTCCGAGGCTCTGGCATAATGGGAATTTCCCATGTTCTGCAACATGGCCATCTCCAGCTTCTTGAGATCCCTTCGCCGCTCTGCGCGCTCTGCGAGGTATGCTCCACTGATGCCGGAGATGCCCATTGCCACGCTTCCGGCAATTCCCGCAGTGATAACAACATGAGGATTGACGACTCCCGAGAAATGCGCTCCAATCACAACGCCCATGATAGTGAGAGTCCCATCAAAGGCGTTCATGACGAAGAGCCGCCGGGCTATTTCCTGGGCATTGCTGACCTCAAGATACTCCCGAAATCTCTCTATTCGTTTGCGCATGTCGAACGTCTTTTCAGTGCATCAATTGCATTCAATCCATGATCAGCGTTTTCCCTGTCATGGCCTCAGGCCTCGGGATATTCATGAGCTGCAGCAGCGTGGGAGCAACATCTGCAAGGATGCCGTCCTCGCGCAGCCTGTATTCTTTGCCATCATCAATTTTCAGCGTAAGTGGCACGGGATTTGTGGTATGTGCGGTATGCGGCTGCCCGGTCTTCTCATCAAGCATCTTCTCGGCATTGCCGTGATCGGCGGTGAGCAAAACCGCGCCTCCAGCTTTCAGGATTTCATCCACAACACTTCCGACGCACGCATCCACAGTCTCCACCGCTTTTACGGCGGCATCAAATATGCCGGTGTGCCCTACCATATCCGGATTTGCAAAGTTGAGGACGATCATATTATATTTGCCTGACCTTATGCGAGCTATCACCTCATCTCTGACCTCATAGGCGCTCATCTCCGGCTTGAGGTCATAGGTGGCGACCTTTGGCGAAGGAATGAGCACGCGATCCTCTCCTGGATTGGGCTGCTCCTTGCCGCCATTGAAGAAGTAGGTGACATGAGCGTATTTTTCAGTCTCCGCGATCCTGAGCTGGTTCAGTCCTGCCCTGCTTATGATCTGGCCAAGGGTGTCATCCAGATTTTGAGCAGAGAAGGCCACAGGAGCATTCAGTGTGGCATCATAGCGGGTCATGCAGGTGTAGCTAACCTGGATCGGTCTGGTAGGAAATTCTTTGAAATCCCGATCCACGAAGCTTCTTGCAATCTCGCGTGCCCTGTCAGGCCGAAAATTGAAGAAGATAATGCTATCCCTGTCCTCAACGAGGCCTGCAGGATCAACGACTGTGGGTTTGATGAACTCATCGTTCTCGCCTCTCTGGTAGCCGCTCTCCACTGCCATCCTTGCAGTCTCAGCCCTCATTCCAATGCCTTCAGTCAGGCAGCGGTAAGCCTTTTCTACTCGATCCCAGCGTTTATCCCGGTCCATGGTGTAGTAGCGACCAGAGACAGTTGCCACGCTTCCCACGCCAACTTCCAGAAACTTATCTTCCAATTCCCGGAAATAGGCAAGAGCGCTCCTGGGTGGCACATCCCTGCCATCCAGGATGGCGTGAACATAGACTCTCTTGAGGCCCTTTTCCTTTGCCATCTCAAGCAGGGCATAGAGGTGAGTATTGTGGCTATGCACACCACCATCAGATAGAAGGCCCATCAGGTGCAGCTTTCCGCCTCTCGCTTTCTCCATTGCCTCTAAAAGGACAGAGTTCTTTTGAATGCTGCCGTCCTCAACTGCCAGACTGATCCTTGTATAATCCTGGTAGACGATTCTGCCGCCACCAAGGTTAAGGTGGCCCACCTCTGAGTTGCCCATCTGGCCTCGCGGCAGGCCCACTGCCAGGCCTGAGGCCTTAATGGTTGTTGTGGCGTATTTCCTCCAGAATCGATCCAAATTAGGCTTATCTGCCTTGGCGATGGCATTGCCGAGCTTGCTCGGGCTGATGCCGAAGCCATCCATGATTATGATCGCTATGGGCAACATCTCGATAAAAGCAACAGTCCCGCGGATATATTAGGTCTGCTCCTTGAACCCTTCCTTTCCAATGAGCGGCACAAATATCACGCCCATCTTCTCTTCTACTGTGAAGCCGTTCTTCCTTTTAACCAAAATCAGCTCCTGATAGTCACGGCCTACAGGAAGGACCATTTTGCCTCCCACCTTTAGCTGCTGCTTGAGTGGCTCGGGCACATGCGGGGCTGTCGCAGCCACGCTGATGCGGTCATAGGGCGCATGCTCCAAGAGTCCAATGCTCCCGTCAGCTTCGATAACGGTCACATTCTCTATTCCGGCAGATTCCAGGTTGCTCCTGGCCAGGGCTACCAGCTCTGGCATGCGCTCCACAGAATAGACGTGGCCCTGCGGACCTGCAAGCACTGCCATCACTGCGGCATGATAGCCGCTTCCTCCGCCAACCTCCAGGATCTTCATACCCTTGGCAATATCCAGGATATCGCACATTATGGCAACCATGTGGGGCGCGGAGATGGTTTGATTCTCTCCGATGGGCAGCGGGGTGTCATCATAAGCTTTCCAGCGCATGTGCTCCGGCAAGAACAACTCTCTGGGAACATGGTACATGGCCTCGATAACTGAATCCTTTATTCGGCCGCGCATGCCTTCCAGAAGTTGCTCCTTTTTCATATCTCTCGACCCCATACTCGAACAATGTCTTTTGCCATGGCAGTATCGGCTGCAAATCCTTCGCTTCGCAGCTTGATCTTGACGATGCAAAATTTTACGCCTTTGACCTGTCTCACCTCGCCAAGCTCCAGGACCTCATCGCCCGGAACGGAGATCTTGAGCGGGCGAGTCACACCGTTCCTGTAGACGGAAATCTTGAGCGGCACCTCGTCTGTTGCCCTGGCCCACGCGGTCATCACTTTTCCGGCAGGAGCGCTATCAACTCGCCGATCCGTCTCCAAAGATGTGATCTCAGTCATGACCACGTCCTTTGCAGGGTCGTCCACAAGGAGCTCATCTCCCACTTGAAGCAATTCATTGGCAGGAATCGTGATCCTGTAGGGTCCCGATTGATTGTCTTTATTGACGATCACCTTTAAAGTGACCAGTCGTTCGCGCTCCTTTTGCACGGAATGAACCGTTTCGCAAACCTCACA
>CABMDX010000300.1 GCA_902385025.1 uncultured archaeon
CCGGATATTGTCTCCAATCTTCAGGCCCTCCAGGTCGCTCTGGCAGATGAACAGCTTATTTCCTGCGGGAATCTCTCTGAAACCCCGGTCTATTGTGGGATGCAGCGGCGCTTTGGCGAAAAGGGGCACATCCCCATCGATCTCAAGCGCCGCAGGCTGCCAGACGAAGAAGTAGCGGTTGGCATCAGCATCAATCAGCTTGCGGTTCTCGGCATAGATGGAATCCATGCTGATGCTGATGTCCGTCTCGCCCACGCCAAGGTCGATCATGAACTTGCGAAGCGCCTCTGGCCTGATGCCCCGGCAGCGCATGGCCCTCACAGTTGGAACGCGCGGATCGTCCCATCCGGAATACTCGCCTGCCTCGATGGCCTTTCGCAATTTGCTGGTGCTAAAAGATCCGAACTGATGAATCTTGATTCTCCCCCAGTGAATGACCCTCGGATACTGCCAGCCCAGATAATCGTAAAGATATCGTTGCCTGCTCCCGCTGTCCGCCAGATCCTTGCCGCGCAGAATATGCGTTGTGCCGAGCAAGTGGTCTTCCACCGCCGACTCAAAATCGAGAAGCGGCCAGACGCGATACTTCGTTCCTACCAGAGGATGAGAGGCAGTGACGATGCGAAAAGCAGGCCAGTCGCGAATGGCCGGGTCCTTGTGGTGCATGTCGGTCTTAACTCTCAGGACCGCATCGCCCTCGGCCAGAGTGCCGTCGAGCATCTTCTTCCACAGCTCCAGGTTCTTCTCCACACTCTGATTTCGATGCTCGCACTCCACTCCCTTGTCCTTATGCTCCTTGAAGACTGCCTGCGGACAGGCGCATACATACGCCCCACCCCGGCTTATCAGCTCCTCTGCTATCGGGTAATACTGGCCTACCCGTTCGCTGGCAGTGATAACCAGATCCGGCCTGGCGTCAAGCCATGCGCAGTCCTCAAGATACCAGCCGTAAGCCTCCGGCATGGGCCGCTTCTTGACAGGATCGGTGTCATCGAAGCGGATGATGAACTTGCCCCCATATTTCCTGACGTATTCGGAGTTGACGATAATGCCTCTCGCGCTGCCGAGTGTCGGCGGCCCGTTGGGATTGGGCGCAAAGCGCATCACTACCCCATTTTCTGCCCCCTCCAGAGCCGGTAATCCTTTATCCGGTTCTTTTCTCTCCGAGAGCTCAGCCAATAGCTCGGGCGCAATGGCCTCCAGCCTCTTTTGCCACACCTCTGGACTTGTCTTTTCCACCTCTGCCAGGACCTCCCTGACCAGAGGAGATACAACCTTGGCCTGGGCGCGCAGCTCCGGGTGCTCTCCCATGAGCTTTCCCATAACCGCTCCGGCATTAGGGGCGGCATTATACTTTACCGCGTTCTGCAGCGCATACTTCTCTATGAGCTCTCTTGTCTTTTCCATGAAACATCTCCTAAAGCGGCCTGTCTGGATAGCAGCGGGCAGGATTTATGCCTGGCGATCTTCTGCAACAGCCAGGAGAGCTAATTCGAATATCTCTACTTCAAATTGACTGCTCCCCCGTGCGCTCGAACAGGTTTGCTGCCCTAGCCATAGAAAGAGCGTCGCGTATTATCAACTCATGATCGAAGGCAAGAGAAGGAAGGCAATGCAAAGATACGATCTCTGCTGCCCTGGCATCCGAACCTGACACCAGAGTCCCCCTGCCAAGAGCGAGATAAGCCAGAGATACTACATGCCCCCTCGGGTCGCGACCGGGATCAGAGTATACCCCCACCAGCCCCTGCAGCTCGATCATGAGGCCCGTCTCCTCCTTTGCTTCTCTATGAACTGCATCTTCAACCGTCTCCCCAACCTCCACAAAGCCGCCTGGAAGGGCATAACATCCTTCATAGGGCGGGTTATCTCTCCGGATGAGCACAATTCCCTTCTGAAAGAGTATGACGGCGTCCACCGCCAACAGTGGTGTTCTCATATTGCTCTCCATGAACCGTTTGCCCGGGATATTCAACCTGGGCATTTCAACCAGCCACTCAACTTGATAGCTTGGCCTTGATGATTTCGCTTGACGATTTCGCTTAACCATTTGTCGAAACCATCCTCATCACGATAATTTCACATACTCGCTGCTAGGGTGATCTGAAAAATGGTTCACTGAAATCATAATCCATTCCATGAACCCGCAAGGATTAAATAGGACCGAAGTCGAAAAGCATTTCGGCAAAGGTCGATTATTTGCATATCCCTCCCAACCCTACATCCAATCGGCCTTTGGCTTTTTTCTTCTGACACACAATGAACCTGAAATACTGGCAGAGGAATGCAGGTCCAACATGTCCTTATATGTGCTCAAGCTGGGCGGTAGTCTCCTGCCTGTGGCCAGGAATCTGATAGGTGCCCTCTTTTCCCTCGCGGAGGAGGGTTACAGCTTTCTGGTAGTGCCTGGCGGGGGACCCATGGCCGATCTGATAAGAGAACTCTTTGCAAGGCACAGGATATCAGAGGAGGCCGCGCACTGGATGGCCATCTTGGCTATGGAGCAATACGCCTATTTTCTGGCTGATGGAACCTGTGCCGAGCTTTCCAGAGAGATTCGCCCGCCCTCCGCAGGCAACTGTGTGGCAATTCTTCTTCCATATCAGACTCTGCTGCAGGATGATGCAGGCATCGAGCATAGCTGGGACTACACCTCGGATGCGGTGGCACTGATTGCCGCCCTCGGTCTAAAGGCTCAGCTCATCAAGGCCACCAATGTCGATGGCATTTTTCTGGGGGGAAAGGTATCCGAAGAAGTACCGGCCAGCACCCTTCTGGGCATGGAGAGCTGCGTAGATCAGGGAACACTTCGCCTTCTTGTCAATAGCCCGGAGGACGCGAGCATTTGGGTGCTGAACGGCAGCGATCCGGAGCGCTTTATATCAGCTCTCAAGGAAGCCAGGGGCGGAACGGTTATTAGATGCAGATAGAATAATGAGGCACCAACACAATTTGATTATAGAACGCGGGTCAAAGGCCGCAGAATATTTCGCTTTGGCCCGCTCATCTATGGGAAGGTTTATACAGGGAAATATATCAACCAGAGGGGAGATAACATGAAGGAAGAAATGCCAGAGAGATGCATATCATGTGGCATTACGCTGACCGGCGTGGGCGGGACGAAGTTTCCCTGCCCAAGCTGCGGAACCGTGATTGCCAGATGCAACCGCTGTAAAAAACAGAGCAACGTTTATACCTGCAAAGCCTGTGGCTTCTCAGGGCCGTGAGGTGTGAGAAATGGGAGACGCCGCGGTAAAGATGAAGGTTATGCCGGAGAGCACGGAAATAGACCTGACAAAGCTCGCTGAGGACATAAAGAAGGTAATTCCGAGCTTCGCCAGGCTGCATGTGATCCAGGAGATGCCAATAGCCTTCGGTTTGAAAGCTTTAATCGTTGTGACCATCATGAATGACAAGGGCGGCCACAGCCCGGATGAGATTGAGGCAGCCGTCAGCAAAGTTGCCGGTGTGGAGTCCGTTGAGGTGGAAGAGGTAGGGCTCCTCTAAAACCACCCTTGTTTTGGGAACCGGAAATTTCAAAATAGATTCTTAAATCCGTTTTATAGCAAAAAGCAAAATGGGCTTGTAGATCAGTGGTAGATCGCCGCCTTCGCAAGGCGGAGGCCACGGGTTCGAATCCCGTCAAGTCCACTTTTGGTCCCGCTTCCATTTTCCAATTATGAATCCAGGGTTAAGTATGATCTAGGGTTAAGTATGATTCAGGGTTATATGTACCTCGAACGATAGACGTCTGCGATTACAGCCTTGACTCCAGGAGTAAAGTACTTAAGTTTGCACGCACTATTTTTATTGTATGAAAGGAGTCCTCGATCACCTGGGAATTGCCCATAAGGAGCCTCTATCACCTCGCGACAGTTCGCGAAACGGCGGCATTGAACAGACTGATAAGGAGCTATGTGCTGCAAAGGAGATACTCTCTGAGGTCTTCGGCATAAGCCTGGCCGAGGTGGAGGATATGATTAAGAGAAGGAGCGAAGAGAGGATGGTCTGGCCGGAGAGGCTTCATGTTGGAGAAACCGCAAGTGAATGATGGCTTGCCAAAGACCTGCCTTATGGATAAAAATATATCAATGCAGACTGAAAAGCCAGAATTTGATGGGAACGCTGATAAGGGTAATAAAAGCCGCAATTGGTGCAGCACTTCTCAATAGAGCTGTAAAAGGCGCGTTTGTGGCAGCCATAATGAGGTTGATTAGCTGGGTGATGCAGCCCTCGACAAGTTCGAAGATTAGAGCTTTTATTTCAGACCTGATAAGCCCAAAGCAAAGCCGCAGAGGTTACAAAATTCCGAGAACACTGCTGGAAGGGCTACTGGCCTTTGCTCTTATCAGGTCGAAGAAAAAAGGCTGGATATTCGAGCCTGCGGTGATCTCAACTGCACTGGCACTCATATTTTCACTGCTTCGCTCAGGAGCCCGAAGCAATGGCAAAGTGCAGGGCCCAAAAAAGGATTATGTCCTTGACTTTGAAGAGTACACAGTCGTCGATGAGAAGACCTGATTATAAGCCATGATGATCCTAACCATACTATTATGAAGCCGAATGATGAGATCCTTGCGCTTGCAGAGGATTATGGTGCTGATCTTTTCGGGGTGGCCGACCTCACAGAGGCCCAGGAGTTCATTCTCTGGCAGGGCGGCTCGAGGGTAGCGGGCTATCCCAGAGCCGTCTCCATCGGCATTACTCTTCTCCACCCCATTGTGGACCAGCTTCCGAGGAGAGAAGAGAAGGCCGTGGCAGTGGAGTACAGGCACCACGCCTATGATGTGATAAACGACAGACTGGACGACATTTCTTCGCGCCTCTCCGGTGCATTGCAGGCAAGGGGCTATCGTGCGCTCCCTATTTCTGCCTCTGGCAGGGCAGACGATGATAAAATCGCTGCGACATTTTCTCATAAGCTTGCCGCGCACCTCGCAGGCCTTGGCTGGATCGGAAAGAGCTGCCTGCTTATCACTCCCCAGGCAGGGCCACGAGTGCGCTGGACGACTGTGCTCACAGACGCGCCATTGTCGCCCACGGGCAAGCCTATGGAGGAGCAGTGCGGCGATTGCCGGGAATGCGAGAAGATCTGCCCTGCCGGAGCCATCCTCGGCCGGCCCTTCAGGGATGATGAGCCGCGAGAGACGCGCTACGATGCCCGCAAGTGTGAGCAGTATTTCCGGGATATGGAGAAGAATGGCGACGTGGGTGTATGCGGGATGTGCGTGTATATTTGTCCGTATGGGCGCAAAAATGATGCAGATTAATTTTTAAATATTTTTATCAATAACAGGTGGATCCAAAAATGTCCGCCACCAGGGTTCCCAGGATTTTCTCTCAAACCAAGATCATAGGACAACCATGATCAGAGGACAATCTTCAAATTGTCCGCGTGCAGATATATCTCAACCCGGAGGTCAGTAAGAATGAGATTGGCAAGCATATTGCTATCAGCTATAATGCTTACATGCTTATCTATTCAAGTTCATGCTCTTGATGAAGGCGACATCGCAGAGCCGAGCATAATCGGAGCAAACATGAATATGCCGGTTCCTCTCATCACAAAGCCAAATATGGAAACGCCTGCGACAAGCCCAAAGCCGCAAATCAAGCAAAGCAACAGCCCAAACCAAACTCTCACAGATAACACGAGCATCGATCTGGCTCAGAAACAACAAGAGGAAGGGTCAGACAACATTAGTGGCAAATGGTCAATTAAATTCAAGGATAGAAATGATATCTCACTTTCCTTAACACTTTGGTCATCCAGCGAGACCAAAATCATGGGATTTGGAACCCTGACCGCAGAGGGCAGAGCCGGCTCTGTGACTGCCAACGGCTCATTTGCAGCGCAGGAGCTTATGCTGAGCGTAAAGTCAGCCGAACGTGAAAGCGCGGGCCAGAAATATGATGAATGCGATCTTGACCTATTTATGGAAAATAATACTCTATCAGGAACTTATATCCTGAAGTTAGGCGAGCAGTCCCTGGGCATGGGAGATGCGCTGGCAGTAAAAAATGCAATAAGCTGATGAATATCCGGATTTGAAGGCAGCCATTCGCCAGATCCCACGTTTCCGAATGCCGTAGGAGAGATTCTCCAATCAAAATATAATAGAGAGCAGATGCCTGTCAAAGACATGATGAATGCTATGGTCCTGGAGAAGCCAGGGGAACTTCTGCGATTGAAGGTGCTTCCGGTTCCGATACCGGGACCGGAGCAGGTCCTGATCAGAGTACACGCCTGCGGAGTGTGCCGAACCGATCTTCATATCATAGATGCAGAGCTTCCTCATCCCAAGCTCCCTCTAATTCCAGGGCACGAGATCGTCGGTACAGTGATCGAAAAGGGAGAGCTGGCAGAGGGAATTGCTATTGGCCAGAGAATTGGGGTTCCTTGGCTTGGATACACCGACAGAAGCTGCAGTTTTTGCAAAAGGAACAGGGAGAATCTCTGCGATAATGCGCGATTCACTGGTTATACCTTGGACGGAGGCTATGCCGAGTATGCAGTTGCAAATGCAAGATACTGCTTTTCCATTCCGCCATCATTCAGAGATGCTGAGGCTGTGCCCCTAATGTGTGCAGGCCTCATTGGCTATAGATCATACCGTCTGGCAACAAAGGACACCGGTGTCGAGCGCCTGGGAATCTACGGTTTCGGAGCTGCGGCCCATATCAACTGTCAAATTGCAGCATATCAGGGCAAGGAGGTTTATGCCTTCACACAACCCGGAGACGCTGCCAAACAGGAGTTCGCCCGCCGCGTAGGCGCGGTTTGGGCAGGCGGATCCGACCAGCAGCCACCAAAGACGCTGGACGCAGCCATCATCTTTGCTCCTGTTGGCTCTCTGGTTCCTGCAGCCCTCCTTGCCACCGCTAAAGGCGGCAGCGTAGTCTGCGGCGGGATACACATGAGCGATATCCCTTCTATTCCCTATCGCATGCTATGGGAGGAGAGAGCGATCAGGTCTGTGGCAAACATGACACGCCAGGATGGGCTTGAGTTTCTGGAGATTGCGCCCAGGGTGCCGGTAAAAACCGATGTGCAGATCTATCCGCTGCAAGATGCCAATCAGGCTCTCAGCGACCTCTGCCAGGGCAAAATCACAGGCGCCGCCGTTCTGGCAATGGATCCTCCATGATGCTTGACCTGCCTGCGACAATCTTTAATTCTTTACGGTTTCCTAATTTACTATGGACCCTAAATGTTTCTCTTGTCAGCTCATGAGCTGGGATGAATCATACATGCTCGCCAGGAAACTGGCCCATATAATCAAATCTTCCGGTTTTCATCCAGATCTGGTTATCGCTATTGGTCGAGGGGGGTATGTCCCGGCAAGGATAGTCTGTGACTTTCTTCTTCACAGCCTCCTGACAAGCATTAAGATAGAACATTGGGATATAGCGGCTTGCATGCGGGAGCAAGCAACAGTTCGGTTTCCCCTGGCAGTTGACGTCCATGATCAAAGAATACTGATAATCGATGATGTTACGGACACTGGAGAGACCCTCAGAACAGCCGTTTGCTATGTAAAGGGACAGGGTGCGGGTGAGATCAGGACAGCGGTATTGCAGCATAAGACGAAGTCGCCCTTCGTGCCCGATTTCTATGCAGATGAGGTGAGAGAATGGAGATGGATAATCTATCCCTGGGCGGCTCATGAGGATCTGGTGGGTTTTGCGGAAAAAGTCCTTTCATTTGACCTCTGCAGCAGCGGGGATATCAGGCACAGGATGGAAGAGCAATACGGACTGGTCATGGATGAGGAATCACTCAGAGATGTACTTGATGATCTGATAGGAATGAACAGGGTGGAAATGCGGGAAGGGATGTACAGAAAGATCGAGGTCTCCTAATTATATTCTTTTAGGTGAATGTCAGGCAGGCTGTATCTCGTTTATCAATCCTAAGAGATGAGACTGATATTTAGAACAAATTCATTTGGCCCTCTAATAGTTCAAAATTCAAATCAAACGTTCTAAATGGTTCTATTTATTTTGATATGCCCATTCTGCCTCGGAATTTTGCATCTTTATGCAGGCGGTGTTCATCGTTCGTTCTGTCATATATTCAAATATCGTTCAGAAATATCGACTCGCACTAAGGCAATTTCTCCCAAAAGGAGATTTGACTTAGAGGAGAGTGTGATTTGTGATATCTAAAAAATTATGCATTTTGGAATTGATCTCCAACTGCATTCTGACAGCGCCCGCATTTTCGCAAGCAGGAGACCCTGCGGGACAGGGAATGGGACGGATGCCGGATAACGGTCCTGCTACTGATCAGGGCAATCCTGCGGGACAGCCTCAGAATCCAGACCACAATAATGGACAACCGATTCCTAGAATCAATAACTCAGTTAGCCCAAATGTCCCGAGAAATGACCAGCCAAATCCGCAAAATCAACCTGGAAACTATATAATGGGCATTGATCAATCAGATCAAAAAGCCAAGCCTCATGACGGTTCGTGGGGACGGGAGAATC
>CABMDX010000301.1 GCA_902385025.1 uncultured archaeon
AATTGTTTGGATATCCAAGGAGAGCTACTTGCCCGTGAAGTATCAGAGCAGCATGAGCTTCAAGATGACTCCAGAGGTTATCGGCGGTCTGGATCCCGGCACAGGCCAAATGAAGAAGTTCAATCAATCGGTGAGGCTCGGCACCATCTCGGTCAGCATAGAGACGAGCGATCTGTACTACGACTTCAACAAGCATGTTGCGATCGCCCCCCCGGCAAAAGCACTGGAGGCCAAAGCCATCAGCCCCACCAATATTGGGACGACCCTATAAAATCTGAAATGGCGGACTTATGCCCATGCTTGACCCATTACAGCGGCTTTTCCTGCGGGAGAAGCCCGCTTTGGCTCTTTTGGCTGTGGAGGAGATGGAGATTGCTTACGCAGCGCTGATCGCAAAGCGCATAGACTCCACCTTTCCGCACACATCCGGCATACTCTCTGAGCTTGAGAAGCAGGGCCTGATCAAGTCCAGGCCAGATGGCAGGGTCAGATATCTGGAGCTGACAAGCCGCGGCAAAGAGGTCGCAAGGAGCCTGAAGGAGCTTTCGAGCCTGCTGAAAATGCCAGAAAGAACAATGCTGAGGCTGGAAAGGCTCCAGCAGATGGCATCAAAGGCAACAGGCCCCGACAAATCATTTTGCCTGGGCCCTCTGCGAAGAGATCTGGCTAAGCTAAAAGGTCAGGAGGATGCCCGGCTCAGGCAGGCAGCAGAAGACTTTGATGCCGCAATTGTCGCGGCCTTGCATGAATGAATCAAAGGCAAAAAACCTTTTTTCGCCCATGAATATCCAGTCGAGGCTGAGCAACAGCTTAGACCTTTAGAAATTGAGATGGATATAGTATGAAAAGTTCATAACAACGATTATTCTGCATATTATATAATTATTATACAGAGACCATACTAGGGTCTAAAAATACGAAAGTTTTATCAGTGTTCATGAATATATGATGATTGGAGGCTGTTATTCTGGATGAGGGTTGACGATGTCACGGCGAAATAAACTGGAGATATTGAGTTGCATTCTCGACATATGCAAAGCGGAAGGATCAAGCAAGACACGAATAGTCTACCAGGTAAACCTCAACTTTAAGAATGCAGGATCTTACCTCGAATGGCTAACCAGGCGAGGATATCTGGAGAAGGATGAGAGGATATACAAAACTACGCCTTCAGGCATGAGTCTCTTGGATAACCTAAATGATGTTAATTCCATAATAAACGATAATTTTAATGGCGATCTGGAAAAAATTAATGAATAGCGCCCTCTCCCCAAATGGCAAATGCCATTCCAAACGGGCACAATTTCGCGCTCGCTAAAATACGGAGTGGTGCTCCATCCTCACCCAGAAAATTCGAAAAGTAGAATGTGCGGGCCACTTCAGGGCCCGTTTTGAATTTTTTTATGAAACACCCGCTGTGCCTTTCCCTCCTGGCGCGGCAGGTGCCCTATCGGGAAAACATCTCCTTTGGGGCTGAAGCCCAGCGTTTCCTTCAAAGCCTTCTCTACCGTGTAGCCAGTCACACCCGGCTCTGCCTCCACATTTACCCGCACATCGTTGACTCCGTCCACCTCTTCCACAATGATCTGATAGTTGCTCCCAATGCCGGTTATTCCCAGGAGCGTCTGCTCGATTTGCTTGGGGAAGAAGTTAACCCCTTTGACAATCAGCATATCATCCCGCCGCCCGGTTATGGGAGCGATGCGCAGATGGGTTCTGCCGCAATCGCATGCCTCCCGGGATATGATTTTGGTCAGGTCTGCGGTGCGGAAACGAATCATGGGCAGCGCCTCGCGCGTCAGAGATGTGAAGACCAGTTCTCCTTCCTCGCCGTCATCCAGCGGCTCGCCAGTCTCAGGATCGACAATCTCCAGGATGTACTGATCCTCCCAGACATGAATGCCGTCATGCGCCTGGCAATCCATGCCCAGTGTTCCCACCCCACCGGATTCGGTCATGCCATAGATATCGAAGACATCGATGTTAAGGCCCTTTGAAATCCTCTTTTTCATGGACTCTGAGAAGGCCTCCGCGCCGAAGATACCGATCTCCAGGTCCGGGAGTGTCTCCTTTTGCTCCTGCAAGACCTCCATGAGCCGAATGCCGTAGCTCACCACGGCCGTAAAGACGCGCGTTTTCAAATCCCTGGCCAGGCGAATCTGCCGGGCGGTGTTCCCCGGCCCTGCAGGTATGACGAAGAGGCCAGCGGCACGAGCGCCATGATACATTCCAAAGCCACCGTTAAAGAGCCCAAAAAGAGGTGTGATCTGCGTGGCGTCCCCGGGCATGGCCCCAGCCATGCGATAGCAGCGGGCCATGCACTCTGCCCATTGATCAAGATCCGCGCGAGTGTAGGGCATGACCACCGGCGTTCCAGTGGAGCCGCTTGACATATGCATCTCCGCGATCTGACTGCGGGGAACGCAGGCCAGCTTTAGGGGATAGCTCTCCCTGAGAATGTCTTTGTTGGTCATGGGCAGCTTGACCACGTCCTCTGACGTCTTGATGTCCTCTGGCGAGACGCCATGCCCATCGAGGAGACGCCTGTAAGAGGCATTCGATTGATAGACATGCTTCACTATGGACCGCAGTCGTCTGGACTGCAACTCCAAAAGCTCTTTTCTGGATGCGGTCTCCATCACAGCATTATGATAATTTCCATTTTTTGTCATGCTATGTCCCTTCCCAGTGCAAATGCACGAAGATTCAGATCCTGGAATTTCTCCCGGACACACAGGTGAATAGCCTTCTGCCAGGAATCCAGAGCAAGATCCAGCCCCCGGGAGATGGCACCAAGCAATATGATGTTGGCTGCCCTATTGTCGCCAAGCTCAGAGGCCAATTTTGTAGCGTCCACGTAAACGAGCCTGGGAAATGCCAATCGAAGCATCTCTTCAACATTGGCCGGATACGTGGCCGCACCGGAAGAGACCGTGACGGGCATTATGGACTGTCTGCTGACGACTGCAAGTCCCTCGGGTCGGAGATAGTCAGCATAGCGCAGTGCCTCCACCTGTTCCAGAGCGCCAAGAACATGGGCTGTATTTCTGGCTACGAGTGGGCTGTGGACCCTTCTGCCGTATCGTATCTGGGCCATTACCGAGCCGCCCCGCTGGGCCATGCCATGCACCTCATTGGTTTTAACCTCGTATCCGGATTGCATGGCTGCCTGGGCCAGGATCTCACTGGCGAGCAATATCCCCTGGCCGCCCACACCCACCAGGACGATGCTTTGTGTTTCATTATCCATCATGCTCCACCCTCCCGCACAGTTATGGCTCCGGCAGGACATAGCTGCTCGCAAAGGCTGCAACCGCCGCAGAGCTGAACATTAATCTTGGGCTTCTCGCTACCGCCCTCTATGGCCGGGCAGCCTAGGCCAAGCCACTTCCCACACCCCAGACACTCCTCTGTCTTTATCGCTCTTGGCTGTCCAACGGGCTTTCTCTCTCGAAGGGGACATGGGGCGCGAGAGACGATCAGATAGGGCTCCTCGGATGACAGTGCATCGGCTAATGCCGCCCTGGTGCTCTCCAAATCGTATGGATTGATCACGGAGATATGCCTGAGGCCGCAGGCCCTGCCAATGTCCTCGATGGCGACTGCAAGCGTCGCCTCACCCATCAGAGTTCTGCCCGTACCAGGGTGATCCTGATGCCCAGTCATGGCTGTGGTGCGATTGTCCAGCACAATTATGGCTGAACGACCCCTGTTGTAGGCGATATCCATAAGGCCGGTGATGCCGGAGTGAAAGAATGTGGAGTCTCCCACTACGCCTATGACCTTTCTGGGCTCGCCCGCTTTTTCCATGCCATGCGCCATGGAGATTCCGGCTCCCATGCAGAGGATGCTGTCCATCCTATCCAGAGGCTGAAAAGCACCCAGGCTATAGCATCCGATATCTCCGGTCACGACAACATCATGCCTTCCAAGCGTATAGAAAATGCCACGATGGGGGCATGCCGGACAGAGCACCGGCGGACGAGGCGGGAGCTGCTCGGAAAACTGCATTGCCTTCTGCTCCGGCAGAGATCTTCCCTCAAGCCTCGCGCGCGAGGAGAGGAGCCGGTCAATAGAGAGCTCCATTATTCCGGGGACGAATTCTCTGCCAAGACATGTTATGCCCAGGGCTTTGACATGCTGCTCTATGAAGTCGTCCAGCTCCTCCACCACCAGAACCCTTTCCACACCGCCGGCAAACTCCCGGATCAGAGCATCCGGGAAGGGATAGGAGAATCCGAGCTTTAGAAAGGAGGCCTCGGGCCAGACCTCCTGGGCGTATTGATAGGCGATGGAGGAGGTGATGATACCCAGCTTTCTGTCCCTCCATTCGATACGATTGGCCTCTGACCTTTCCGAGAGCGCCTGCAGGCGAACAAGCCGGTCCTCCACGCGCTGGCGCATAGGGCGCCCCCAGACAGGTATGGGCACGAATCTGGGCGGATCTTTCTCAAAGCCAATCTTCTTCTCAGACGGCCTGCGCTCACCCATCTCAACGAGGCTGCGGGAGTGGCTGACGCGCGTTGTGGAGCGAAGTATGGCCGGGGTCTTGAACTCCTCGGATATTTTCAGGGCCAGCATCAGGAAATCCTTTGCCTCCTGGCTGTCTGAGGGCTCGAAGAGCGGTATCTTGGCAAAACGGGCATAGTTGCGGGTGTCCTGCTCATTTTGCGAGGAATGCATGCCCGGATCATCGGCCACACAGGCCACAAAACCGCCCTCCACGCTGATGTAGCTGAGCGTCATGAGCGGATCTGCCGCTACATTCAGCCCCACGTGCTTCATGGTAACAATGGAGCGTGCCCCTGCCAGAGAGGCTCCCGCAGCCACCTCGAAGGCCACCTTTTCATTTGGTGACCACTCGCAGTACACATCTGGCTTATATTTAACCAGGTTCTCCAGAATCTCAGTAGAGGGCGTTCCAGGGTATCCCGTGCCCACAGTCACACCGGCTTCCCAGGCCCCACGGGCGATGGCCTCATTGCCGGACAACAGACGTTTCAATGCCATCCTCCATTTCGATAAAATCCGCTTTGACGAGTGCGCAAATGATCCTTGTTTATCGTTTTTGCGCATACCTATACATTAAAGACACATCAGGCGATCCAATTTTTTGCTTATAATCCTTGTGGTCACAAACCAGTTGCCATGAATTGAGCAACTGCAATTGAAATGACCATGCGCCCCAGGCGGAGGCTCACAGGGGACTGATGGGAAACAAGATCTATTGACTTCAAAATTCAGTTTCCTATGGGAAAGGCTGGAAAAGAGACAGAATTGGATCTTGCAGGATAAAATTGCATAGAAATGCCAAATGATCCTGCGCGGGAAAGCTTTTTAAATATGGCAGGTGTCAATTGCGCAGAAATGTACATCACAGTACAAATTTGGAGAATGATCTGACAATGAATTCGATGAGGAGGGTCCCAGATGCACTCAAGCATCTGTTTTGCTATGACCGTTGCAGAGGGATGCGGACATGATCATGCCATTGCCTTACCTTTTGCTCCTGGTATCTCTTGTGGTTATGCTCTCGATAACGCTCTTTGTTCTATTGAGGAGATTCCATGATTAACCAACTGCTTCTTGTGGCTTATGTAGCTGTCATAGTTCTCTTATCCTGGAAGCTGCGCCAGGGAACCTTTTCCGGCTTCGTGCTCTCCGACCGCAATATCGCATATCCCGCGGTTATCGGCATAGCTTTCACCGCTGCCTACTTCAGCGCGGCCTCATTTCTGGGAGGCGGAGGCTACGGCCTTGTTGCCGGCATGCCCTGGGTGGTCTTCTGCGCATTCATGCACGTGGGCTTTGCGTGCCTTGCCTGGCTCATGGCTGGAAAGATCTGGGCTATGGCCAAGCAGTATGATGCCAAGACCGTGCCGCAGCTCCTGGAAAAGAGGTACAATTCTCCTACCGGAAAGGTTATTTTAGCTGCCATAATGCTGCTTTTATACACAGTGTACCTGGTGCCCATTTTCAAGGGCTGCGCCACCCTGTTTCAGGGCCTGATTGGCGTCACGTACTTTGAGGGCCTGATCATTGCCGTGGCCATCGTTGCCGTCTACTATGCCATTGGCGGACTGCCGGCCATCATCTGGATAGGCTTCATTCAGGGAATTCTCATGCTGGTCGGATCGGTACTCCTTTATGGCAGCCTCTTCTCTGCAGGCGGGGGAATGCAGATCTGGGACCACATCCCGGCCACGGTCCTGAGCATGCAGGGGCTCAATGTACCCTGGCAGAAGACCTTCGGCATGGCCTTCTCCATCAGCCTTGGCCTTCTGGCCCTGCCCGATCTATTGATCATGATCTTCTCTGCAAAAGATCGGAGAGTTGTCAGGTTCGCAGGCATATACGGGCCGCTATCGATTGCCATCTACGCTGTTTGCGTATTTTCTTTGGGCATTCTGGCCTATGGAGCCTTGAGCCCCGAGCAGATTGCGCCTTTTATGAAAAACCCGGATGGCCTGGTGCCATTCCTCGCCAAGACTATGCTGCCGACAGGCTTTGACAGCATCATCCTTCTGGCAGCGATATCCGCCGCCATGTCCACAATGAGCGCGATCGTGCTTGTCACTACCACGTCGCTCACCTCCGACATCCTGCGCTACCTGCATCCGGAGATCTCAGACAAAAGAATACTGCTTCTCACCCGGATGGTCGGAGTGATGATCCTGCTGATAGCTGCAGTCTCTGCGATTAACGTCCCGCAGCAGATCGTTCCTCTGGTCTCCGTCAGCATTGGCGTAATTGCTTGCTGCGTCTTTGTGCCGCTATTTTTCGGCCTGTACTGGAAGAAGGGCACATCCACGGGCTTTATCGCCAGCCTGCTCGCGTCCTTTCTCTCCGTGGTTGCCTGGAATTTCTATGGCGACCCCCTCATCCATCCAGTCTTCATCGGACTGATCTGCGGAACGATGGCTTACATAGCCGGAGGTTTGGCGACGGGGCATGGTTCGAGGTTGCAGGCTACTGATCGGATGGAATCAGACTAAATGAGAGAATATTGCAGGTTATGCTCTGCTTCTTGAAAATTTAGTCACCAAATATTTTTTAGTTCGGGGATGATATATACGATGCCCCCCAAGATGAAAAATCCATAATCCGTATCCCGTTCCATGCCCGGAGTGCGTACTTTTGGATTAAATTAATATACCGAATCAGAGAGGCATATTCATATCCAGAATGGAGGGAACTATATGGCTGAGATGAGAAATTTCGCCCTGAGGGACGCCCAGGGCAATGAGATCGGAGTCTTCACAGGAAAATCACCCAGGCAAGCCGCCCTTAAGGCCGCCAATCGGGGCTATACAGATATCAAGCTGCGCGAACGCGGCACCAAGAAGGTGCATGTATTCGTAGGAGAAAGAGTGCAGGTTGACAAGCCTGCCGGTGCACCTGCCTGGATGCCGGACAAGATCTGGAAACCAAAGGTAAAGAAGGTGGGCATTGAGAAGCTGGATGAGGTTTAAGAGGCTGTTTTCGAGGATTATTCGAGCAGGCTGACTGCTTTATAGGCCTGCCCAAAAATCTTCGGCTGCTTTTTTTGGCGATATCTGTCCAGAGTAAAAAAAAGAGTTTTTTGGAATTTGGAATCTGCCGCCCTAGATGCCTGGGTTCCACTCCGTGTCCGAAGGATTCCTGACCAGCTTTCCGGACTTGTCAAGGTAAAATCCCTCTGGAATTGTGCCCCAGCTCCAGAGATTTTCCAGGGAATTAATGCCGGTTTGATTGGTAGCGTTGCCGGCCACAGTCTCATTTGCTTGACTGGTGCTATTCGCGCCAATGCTATTCAAAACAACTTTGCCACTGCTGCCGGTGAGCTGCACAGGCGTTGCAGCCATGCAGCATTGGGCCAGCAAGAAGAAAGCCAGGCCATAGATTACCAGATTCTTCATATTCATTCTCCCTTAAATCGTATTATTAACTGTAGCATCATTCCGCTCTGAGCGATTCAATGGGATCGAGCTTTGCCGCTTTATTTGAAGGATAGAATCCCGCAATGGAGGTGGTCAGAACTCCGAAGAGAAGACCAACCATTATGAAAGTGGGC
>CABMDX010000302.1 GCA_902385025.1 uncultured archaeon
ATGGCTGCGTAAACGATGTACGAGACATGGCAACAACGCTGAGGGACCTTGGAATTGTCCCTGCTGTGCCTACGGCCATGCATATACTTACAGATGGACGGGCAACAAGAGCTGCAATCATGTCAGAATTAAAGTGGCTCGTGACCGGCGCCAAGAAGGGCGATCTATTGATCTTCTACTATTCCGGGCATGGCTCCCAGATGCCGGATCTGACCGGAGAAGAGGTCGACAGAAAGGATGAGACGATATGCCCCCACGATTTTGCCACTGCCGGCATGATAAAGGATGACGATCTGCGAGCCGTATTCTCCAAGATTCCAGCTGGCGTGAACCTGGAGGTTCTCCTGGATTCCTGCCATTCAGGAACCGGAACCAGGGAGATGGCAGCCATGGTCGACATCCCTGATGAGATGAAGGTCACGATCAGATATGTCGAGCCACCATTTGATTATGCATTCTTCCTGGAGTCGGACCCCACCATTGCCACCGCAGGAATTCTCAAGGCGACTTCTGCGGCCAAAAAGCCTGCCGGTGCAAAAGAAGCGGTAGTTGTCGCCACCCTAAACCACGTTCTCTGGGCAGGCTGCAAAGATAATCAAACCTCTGGTGAAGCAAATGTTGGCGGGGTCGTAAGAGGCTTCTTCACATACTGCTTCTGCAAGTGCCTGAGAAGCAAGGGTGGAGTGGTAACCCGCATTGATCTGGACAAAATGATCGCTGCATGTATGAAGAGTGTGGGTGCCAGCCAGACGCCACAGCTTGAGGGTACGAAAGCTACAATGACTGAGAAAGTATTTACCTGATTAGCGCGTCAGGGCCTCTTTCATTTTTCTTTTTGCAGGCCATACATCCCCTCACAAGCCCCAAAGCTTTAATGTCTCTTCGCCCGTTTCATTGGCTCATGAGCCTTGGCAGTCTCTTTAAGTCCAAACCGAAACCCCGCATCGCTGAGAGCCCGCCTGTGAACTATCTGGATCTCAAGACCAAACCTTACTACATAGTGGCCTCTGTCGAGGTGGGCAATACCACTACCAAGTGCATCCTCACCGCCACGGACATGAATACAGGCAAGACCTACATCGTCAATAAGACCGTGAAGATGACCAGAGACGTGCGGCTGCCCAAAGCCGGAGAAGAGGTCTTTGCTCACACCATCAACGGCACACCGCTCACCAAGGAATCCATTGCAGATCTTGTGAAGAGCACCCTCATTGAAAGTCATGAGAAGGCCCGGCTGAACATCAAGACGGATTTGCATTTCGTAGTGCGCTCCACAGGTGTTGTGGCCGAGCTGGACTCGCCCGACCAGGTTGGCGCATTCATTCAGGCATTGGCACAGGGTTGCCTCATGGCAGGCGTTCCTCCCAGACTTATGACCCCGGCCATGAGCATCCATAACATCATCGACAAATTCAGAAATTATACCATGATAGAGAAGGTGATCTTCATGGGTGCCGTGGCCTCCTGCTTTCCACCGCAGGGGTCCACGGGCGTTGAGGTTGTGGCCAATGAGATGGAGGGAGAGCTCGCCACTGCCGGAATAAAGGAGGCAAGCCGCTGGACAGATGTGGACTTTCGCAATCCCTGCCTATCCATGGATTTCGGTACAACCCTAGACGGCAGAGTGACAAGCGAGGAGCTGCCCTATGCTCACACCATAGGAAACCTGCTCGGCCTGGCCGGGGCCATCCCTGATGCTGTAGTTCAGGGAACGGGCCTGGTGAACAATAAGACGGGAGCAACACTCGATATATTTGATCCCAAAACAAAGCCAGATTACGGCAAAGAGGCACAGCAGTACGCAGATCAGATTGACCAACTGGTTGTAATAGAAAAAGTACCTTCAAGCCGCACAAAATACGGTCTCGTCCCCGTCTGCCCTGAGGCGGCGGCACAAAATAATGTAGTTCTCATTGGATGTGACGTCGGTGTGAACGGCAGTGACCTTGACAAGCTCAGCAGGATTGGGGCTGATCTGTATAATTCCCGGAATTTAAAAATCCTTTTCGGCACCCTGGATATAGTATGCTCTCGAATGGCCCGCAGGCTGGTGGAGGTGGGAATCGATGAAGGAATCGTCACCAAAAAAACTGCTCTGGGGATCACAGGACGAGCAGGAATCAGCGGCAATAAGCCACGACTGATTCTGGAAGAGATTGAGAAGCTGCGTTTATATGATCACCCTGAGATAAATATAGTCTTTGTCGATGATGGTCTGGCCCGGGGAGCGGCGGTGATGGCTCGCTGCATGAACTCCATGGGCACTCCCAAAAATCCGCTGGGAGGCCTGCGAGGCAGCAGATGCATCCTCAAAGAGAGAATGGACTATGAGTCTGCCAAGGGACAGGCACCTATTCCCAAGGCTGCGCGCCCTGATAAGGACACGCACGCTTATTTCGTGGGAGGCCACAAGAGAGCTTGAGAATGCCCGAAAAGAGACATAGCCCGACACCTGTTGAAGGAAAGGAGACGCCTGTATCCATCCTCGGAATCGATCGGCGAGAAGAGATGCTGTGGATAGCCAGCGAAGCGGCACATCCCGAGGACTTTCCGCCATGCATTAAGGGCATAATAGCAGGAACGGGAGGCGAGGTCGGCAAGTATAGAAAGGCAGCGATACTTGCTTCATTCCTGGGACAGGCGGGGTGGAGAGAAGCAGAAGCAAAAAAGCTGTGGTCTGCAGTCGCATTGGCCGAGGAGAGGATCTTTGAGGAATGGTTTGGAAAGATGCACTGCCCCAAATGCGAGACCCTGAAAAGACGGAGCAAAGGCTACCCGGATACGGGTATTGCAGATCTGGGGCTTTGCTTGCCGGACGGGCGCTGCCAGGAGTTTGAGGGCCCGGTGGAGTATGCCTGCAAAATCATGTCTGAAGACGACAGGCAAAGGGGCATAGTTCAGCACATTAAAACCAGGTTTCTTGTCCGCGCCTTTGACTGGTCCAAAGGCAAGGAGATGCAGATCGAGATATCGGAGGCAGAGCATGGCGAGCTGGCAGCTTTGCAGGCAGAATTGACAGGGCAGGAGAATAAGACTCTCGTCTATGCCAGGATCAAGGTCCGGGGAAGGCTGCGTCCCAGATTCGTCATCAGCGAGAGAGATGAGCTGCGCAGGAATATGCTATCAGATCTTTTCTGAAACAGCTTTTTTGAGCGATACTCCAAAGATCTAATGCTATTGTTTCTATGCTCCAATTATGAGACCCGCCCGCAAAAAAGTTGCGCGTTGGAGGAGCCATGCTCCAGGATAATCAGATGCTATGAAGGGGATTGAAAGTGCTGCCAATCCCCTCGCAACAGCTTTCTATCCCAGCTTTTCGGCAATGGGAACCTCTGCAGCGGTGCTGTTGGTCTCATTGCCAGCGCTGGCACTGACTACCTCGATTTGCAGGGCATTGTCAAAGTTTTCAGACACCTGCAGCGAGGATGCAGCCAGAGTTACATTATATAAGCCCGGTGCTACATTTGCTTTCCATGACCCGGAATACTCGCTTCCGGTGGACCGCCTCAGATTAAACTTTCCAACATCTGCGCCAAGCGAGTTTTTAACGGTTGCAGAGGCCGTCAGCAAGAAATTCTCCGATGCGGACTCATTGCCGTTTTGCATAAAGTTGGCGTTTATGGTGGTAGAGCTACCGGCTGGCACTGGACTGGGAGAGGCCTCGATGCTCTTGAGCTCCAATTTGGCGGCATCTGCCGCGGCTGCGCTGCCGGAAGTATCTGCTGATGCAGTCGAGGCCTCGGTGGAGGCAGACTTGCTGAATTGCGATTCAGTCTTCCGTACCGCCTTAGGGCCAAATTCCGGAGCGACTTCGTTTATGGGTTTTCCTTCAAGGAAATTATTTGCACTCTCCGTCCAGTCTGCCTCCTTGCTGCAGGTCGAGCAGGTCGCAGAAGCCGTCCAAACCAAAACTGCACCCGCCACCACGAGGGCGATGCAGGCAAGAATTAATATCGATTTTTTCATAGCTTTCCAACACTCTCCTTTTAATATAACGATGGGCTATTTTGCGATTGGAACCTCAATGTTCTGCTCGTGCTGTTCTTATTCTATTTATATGATCCTGATGCCCGAAAGCTCCGCTCTTCCTGATAGAAGGAGACTCTATGAAAGATGATCTGCTCCATTCTTATTATCAATACCCTGGCGGTGAACATAAAAATAGCCCGGCAAATCCCGCCAGAGCGGTCCTTTAGCAGAATCGCTAATATCCTGGTATATCACGAGAATTACTTTAGAAGGCGGACATTCTGAAATGATGTGAAATCCTTACCCAAACTTTTAACTTCCCGGGAATAGGCAGAGAGGCTTTATGCATTCGTCGGCAAAAAGGGAGAAGCAGATCCCTGTGCTGCCCGGGATTCTTGCGAGCGCATTTGCGGTCCTTGTGGGCGTTCTCATTCTCATTTTCGCCTATCCTTCATTTGGCCGGCAGGGCGAGTACGGCTACCTTCTTTCCCCTGCGGCGGGAGCCATCCTCTTCATTCTGCTGGGGCTTTGCGGGGGACAGGCCGGTTTCCTGGCAAGAGAAAGACCGGGAGCAGTCCGGTTAATGGCGAATGCAATCAAACTCTCAAGCCTCATCTTCCTCGCGCTTCTGGCCTTTTTCAGGGAATGGGCAGCCTGCATCTCTATAATAACAATAGCTGCCACATGTTGGGCAGCGAGGCGACAGGAGAAGAATGCACCTATGCTCCTTTTCATTTTTGCGGGCCTGTCGGGCTTTACCCTGGGCCAGGCAGCAATGAGCTTCATTCCATATGGCTGGAAGACCTGGTCGATCTCGGGAGTTCTTTTCGTCTTTTGCGCCATCGACTATGCTGCTAAAAATTATATGGAGCATCTGTCCTTGCCCGGCTGCAGAGATACGGGACACCACCATATTCTTTGGTCTGCCCTGTCCTTGCTGATCATCCTGATCGTAATAGCAATGCTTATTCACGTTCCTGCGGCTATGGGGCCAAAGACAACTGCAGAGGAGGCACAGGGAGCTGAATGGGAAGCGGATTTGGGGACGATAAATGAATTGGCAGGAGAGGGGCCTGGGCAAAAGAGCTGCGACTGCGATAAAAGCACTCCGGTCAGCGGTCCCCTAAAAAATCAGAGCTGCCGAAAAGGGGCCCTGCGAGCAATTATCCTCTCCCCGCAAGATGCGCGCACCTTCCCGCGCGGCGAGAGCATTCAGTTTGCTGCCTTGGGCTGCGAAGAAGGGCCGATTCGATACCTCTGGAGGTCGAGCCTGGACGGCATCATCGGCCGGAATAGGAGTTTTCAGATCGATAGCCTCAAAACAGGCTGGCATAATATCACCCTCACTATAACCGATCAAAATGGCACTTCAGCCTCACAGAATATAGAAATCGCAATCGCCGCCCCCTGGGTCTGCAGCAAGGTCAGCCCCAGGCCGAAATACTATCCTATAGATACGCCCTGCCAGGATATCTGGCCGAACGCATCCACAGAATGCCAGGAAATCGAGGTCTGCCATCCGGATCTGGACTACATCGTGGCCGAGGCTGCGGACTGCTGCGATAGCGCTGCCGTTCCCGGCTCCGCCTGCGCCTATGCCTGCAACAACTCCGGAGGCGATAAGAAAAAGTGCCGGGGCCTTTATATCATCAGGGCTCTGGGGCCGGATGCAAAATACATGCGGGGCTACGCACTCTTCAAGGCCTGCTGCTCCGGTTATCCGGAATGCACACGCACCTGCTGGCCGGGGCTGGCCAAAACCTGTTCCTTCCGGGACGGGTTTAATGATTATGTCCAGAATCTCTCCTGCCGCCCTGAGGATTGGGGTGTATCCGCATGGCGCTCAGACACCAACATGAGCATGAACAGCGCTGTGCTGGGACTGTTTCCCACTCATGCCACGGTGAACATCCTCCACACCGGTGTTTGCATCGATTATGCAGCGGCTGTAACCACGTTACTCCGCAAGGCAGGCTACAGCAGGGCAGAGGCATTCAGCACGGCAAGCACAGGCTATGATCTGCCATTGCTTGGAAACCACCCCGGCCACGCCTTTAACCTGGTGCTGCTGCCCGGCGATTCCAGGTACACCATTGTGGACACCACTGGCAATGGAGAGGGAATAAATCCAGGCGCCCTGCCCCACTATTTCTGGTTCACGGGCTGTTTTTTGGGGCAGGCGGTGAATATCCGGGTCTTCGACTGGTGGGTAGGGTACTGCAGCAAAGCCTCGCCCTATGGCTACAATGATGGCGGAGATGCGAGAATGCCGACTGGTCCCTCGATTCATGGATGCTCTCAGTGCGATATTTCCTGAATGTCTGCACGAAACGTTTTGGAGACAGGGGCTTTTTTGGGAAAAAGGCGGAGCATCCCCATGAGCCCTATTAAAACCTCACAGGAATGCTTTTTTGGGGGCCATTTTAGGATACGTAGAGGGCTACATCATTGC
>CABMDX010000303.1 GCA_902385025.1 uncultured archaeon
CAAGTGGACCGCCACGCGTGTCGATCTGATCTCCGGCCCCAACTCCCAGCTCCAGGCCTTGGCGGAAGTCTATGGATATAAGGACTCCCAGGAGAAGTTCCTGCACGACTTTGTAGCTGTGTGGAACAAAGTCATGAACCCTGACCGCTTCGACCTCGCCAGATCGTAGCATAGACGTCCTCGGAGCTTCTGACAAGGCAGCGGAAAAAACGGCAAGCTAACAACCGGTTCCAGCGGATGGCATATCACCGCTGCTGAACCGGCCGGCCGCCTTTTAATCATCTCCTGCCAGCCAATGGTGCAATAAGTTCACAAGAGAACGCAGTCTTCGAGGCAAGAGACAAATTTTTCAGATCGCCCTGGAGATCGCAAGTAGCTGCAATGTGCCTATCGCAAGTGGCTTATCTTCAACTGTCCAGAATTCGATTGATAACCATGTGCCCGGGTACAATTGCTCTGAAAATGGGCGACATCACTGCCCTGAAGGTCGACGCCATCGTCAATGCTGCCAACAACTCCCTTCTTGGCGGTGGTGGCGTGGATGGAGCCATTCACAGCGCAGCGGGCCCAGAGCTTCTGGAGGAGTGCCGCAGCATTGGAGGCTGTCCGACAGGCGAGGCGCGCATCACCAGGGGCTACAGGCTGCCTGCACACTGGGTCATTCATACCGTGGGCCCCATCTGGCGCGGCGGCAGCCACGGCGAGGATGACCTTTTGGCCTGCTGCTACAGGAGCTGCTTTGCCCTGGCAGAGCAGCATGGCATCAAGAGCATAGCCTTCCCGGCCATCAGTGCTGGAGCTTATGGTTTTCCCATGGACCGGGCCTGTCGCATTGCCCTGCGAGAGATGGCATCCTTCATAGAGAAGGACTGCTCTGCTGAGGTATTCGCGGTCTGCTTCAGTCAAAGGGCATACCAGAGCTATCAAAACGCGTTGAATCTTCCTCCGGCTATCCCACGAGATAGATCCCGACAATCATCACCATAAATGCCAGGCCTTTTTGCATCATTGCTATCCAGTCGGTCTTTTCATTCAAATCTTTGGCAATCCCTGGCACAATTAATCCCAGTGCCAGGATGATGAGCACCGTCATGATGGGCTGCAGTGCTCCAATGCTCGATACCAGTGACACTGAGCCAAGGGAGTAGGCAAAGATGGAGGATATGATGCCCAGAAACTGAAACACCTCCTCTGAGATCAATACGCCTACTGCAATGCCCTTGCGGCTAAAGAAGCCGAAGACATCCCGGCGGGTGGAAGGGATGATCAAGAGGGGCAGAACTGCCACCAGATTGCCAAGAGAGGACCAGGTATAGAGGTGCCATTCATCGATTGATATTAGTAGATATTTGAGAGTGAGATAATAGGCCGCGGTCAATATCCAGTAGGGCAAGAATGGCTTGATGGCAGGAGATAAGGCTGCAAAGCTTGCTATGCCGTTTAAGCTGAACCATTTGGGAGCCGGCCCTCCTGAATGCATGCTTTCGCAATTGCTTTTTCTGCAGGAGATTAGAATAGATCCGACCACCAGCAATATGCCTCCCGCGCATTGCTTTAGATCCATCATCTCTCCTAACAGAAGGACCGAGCCCATGAAGACGAATACAAGATACACAAACTCCAGAGCGGTTACCTTCGAGGCCTCATCCATCTGCAAGGCCCGCATATAAAAAAAAGTTGGAACCACCTGCAAGCATCCGAAGAGCAGAGCCAGAATTGATTCCGGATATGCAAAATCTGCCCCTACAAATAGAATAATAGGAATGGTAAAGACCTGCTGGGCGATTATTTGGCAGATGATGTAGGACCTGGAATCTTCTGCATAGCTTCCGAGAAGGAGCTTATCTATAACTCCTGCTGCCGAAAAGAAGATCGTGCCCAAGAAGGCGAATACAAGCCACTGCATTTCAGTCCCATCTTCTGCATATTTTTCCGCGCAAGACTCGCCATAATTCCATCCAGAATCTTGCCTCCCGGACTGATTAGTTAAATATGAAAAGTAAAAGTGAGCATAGTAGTTAAACTTATCTAAAATTCTAAAGATGATTCCGTATAAAATATCAATTTATTTATAGGTGTTTGAAGGAGTTATAATTCGCTGGCTCCTGTTATATTTCATTATTCATAGCACGCATTGTATAGGGCTAATAAGAAAAGTAGTTCCAATCTAAAACAGATGAATATAATTCTAAATGAGTGGGAGAAATTCAAAACAATCCTTACGTATTATGGCAAATCAGTGGCGACTTTTCCCTGAAAATGCTAACTCATCTCATGACAGTTATTCCATATTTGCCCAAAACGCTCTCATTTTTCGCGACAGATCTGTAGACACATTCGTCCCGCGCATTCCTCGAACTTATCACCTTCCAAGAAGTGGTATCATTATGCCGATCGAGTATTCTGCTTTGAAGAAGGGCCTCGCCCTGAGGCAAAGCCTTCTAAGAAAAGCTGTCGAAAAGCGCAAGCGAACTCAACTGGCAAAGCAACCCCTGAGGCTTTCTGATGGGCCGCAGCTTTGAGAGCGTGCGTATCGGGATACAGGAGCTCTCTCTTCGATGGGCCAGAGCTGGCCGGGCCCTGAAAAAGGAGGATCAGGTCTATGCCGGAGAGCTGGCAAAAATGGCGAAAAAGCACTCCAGCGAGTCATTTTATGCTCTGGACGATCCCCTGGAGGCAGCTGTGTTCTCCGTGCTGATTGAGCTCCTGAAAGGCCGAGAGAGTCAAGAAGATGGAGACAAACGTGTGTCCACCTCTTTCTATGAGGCCGGCCACAAAGATCCTGAAAGACTTATTAATAAGCGAAACAAGCACCAACCATGAGATTGAATAACCAAGCCCAGGTTGGCCTGGTAACCATAATCTGCCTCCTTTTCCAGGGATATGTCTTCACATATATCCTGGGCGTAGAGCCAAATCCTGCGATCTCCTTCGTGCCACTTATTCCATATATTGCCTATATCTATGCACGCGGCAGAAGGACATGGTATTTCAACAGGCCGTATTACTGGATGGCGGCAGTGATCGTCCTGACCGTGCTGGATATAGCTCCCTTTGCAATTAGGTGACCCTGGCAGATTTTGAGAACAGCTATATGTTCTGAGGCAACCTGAAAAATAGCATAATTTGCAGCAGGCAGTGCAAAGGAGTGTGATCCTGGATAATCGAATTTGCTGAGACGAGGTCGTGGCTCAAGGGCTTATCTCAGGGACCGTATTTCATAAAAGTATTTCCTCTTGTCAGAGATAAAGCCTATTTTGAATATGATCTCCAGGGGGAATATTCTCTTTCCCGTTACCCATTAGCAAAAACTATATATTCAAGACCTACCTAGGAGGTGGCCCGTGCGTAATTTCGAGATAAGTACGGAAACAATAATTACCATTATTGGGCTCTGTGGGTCTATTTTGCTAATCCTTGACGTTATTGCCATAAGATGAACTATTTTTATAGAAATCAAGGAAAAGCAAATCAATGTGGACATGTGCCACTTTAGTCTGAACTTGTCCTAAAAAGTTAAAGAATTGTAGCGGATAATAGTGACCTTGATTTAAATTAAGAAAGGATGGTGGGATAATTCCAGGAAGGAGGATTGAGGACCCAGAATTCCCCACCTCTGGCAGGCTTTTGGTTAATCTTGGCTGCAATAATCTTTTTTTTATAACATATGCTCTCATCCGATTTAACTGTTTTGGTATATTTACAACGTTTGGGTAATGGGTAGAGATGAACCGCGCCCTTTAGGGGGTGGGATGAATTGTACACATTTCAAGATTACTTCGTCCCCTAAGATCGATTTGATATAGTTTTGAGAATCATAAAATACCAGAGATGAGAACTGCCCACAAGTTCAGATTGTACCCTATCATGCAACAGAAAGCCCTGTTAGATATGACGCTTGAAATTTGCAGGCATCTCTATAACCTGGCACTGGCCGATAGGAAGAATGCCTGAAAATTAGAAGGCATTAGCCGACCATATGAAGACCAAGCCGCCATGTTGAAGTGGAGAAGAAGGATAAAGCTAGTCGCCTCTCAGCACTCCTGGAGGTGCTTTCTGAAGGCGTAAGGCTGGAGATGACCCAGGATACCCTGGATTCAGTTGTATGGCTGGCACGAAAGAGCTCATCTTTGCCCCAACCCAGGCCCTGCGATGGATCGAGATATCAATGCCAGCATGAACCTTCGCATCCTCGGACGGAGGGAAAAAGCCTGACCGAGAGATCGGATCGACCGACTCTATGAAGCAGGAAGGTCAGCTCCTTTAGGGGCAAGGGAGAAAGTCACTTCTGATTCATTTGCAGATGCGCGGGACGGGAGGTGCAGAAATGATCGCCATTGATGAGGATTATGAAAAGGCCTTAATCGTATATGAGAAGATGCTGGCCCTGGAGATGGACCTCCTGCAAAGGAGCAATATCCATAGAAAGATTGGCGACATTTGCCTGGAAATCATCAAGCACAAAAAGAGCATAGAAAGCTGCAGACGCGCCGCTTCGGCCTACCAGAAGGCTCTCTTGGCTTATAGCCCGGAGCGCTTTCCAGCCCTTCGCGCCAGGGTCCAAAGAGGCCTGGGATTTGTCTATTTTGCATGGGCAGAGCTGGAGAATAGAGCAGAGAACCTCAAAGAGG
>CABMDX010000304.1 GCA_902385025.1 uncultured archaeon
AACCGTTCGGTGGAAGCTTATGGCCAATGAAAATGATGAACGCAGTGTAAGCTCTACAATGAGAGCGGAAGAAAGCGGCAATGAAGAAGAGGATCTTGCGACTCAGCTATCCCTGGCAGAGGCCCTGGCAAATGAGCGTCTTGAGCAGCTCATGCGCTGCAGGGCGGATCTTGACAACGTGATGAAGAGAGCGGCCAAAGATAAAGAGGATTACATAAAATATGCCTCTGAGAAGCTCATCTGCAAGCTTCTTCCCGTGCTCGACAGTCTAGATCAGGCTGCGAAGCATGATGAAGGCGTGAAGGTTCTCAGTTTGCAGCTTCAGGGCATTTTAAGCTCAGAAGGGCTTATGCCAATCGAGGCCATCGGCAGGAGATTCGATCCCTACATGCACGAAGCTCTCTTTCAGGTAAAGTGCGAGGAGCAGGAGGAAGGCACCGTTGCAGAGGAGATCCAAAAGGGCTACACCTTCAACTCCAGAGTGATTCGCTTCTCAAAGGTGGCTGTGACAAAACGATGAGCAAGGCAAGTGGAAAGTGCGGACACAATAAACAAAGGCAAAAGCAGCAAAAGACGATTGCAGCATAGCGATGATGATAAGTTTAAATATTTACAAAGTATTGATAACTTTTAAATTCAGGAGATGAGATCTTGTCAAAAATTATCGGTATTGACCTTGGAACCAGCAACTCGGCAGCAGCAGTTCTTATCGGTGGCAGACCCACGATAATTCCCAGTGCAGAAGGGACCAGCATCGGGGGCAAGGCTTTTCCATCCTATGTGGCCTATACCAAAGATGGGCAGGTTCTGGTTGGCGAGCCTGCAAAGAGGCAATCAGTCACAAATCCCGAAGGCACGATCACGGGCATCAAGCGGAAGATGGGCACAGACTACAAAGTCAAAGTTTACGGGAGGGAGTACAGCCCTGAGGATGTCTCAGCACAGATCTTGCGAAAGATCAAGACCGACGCAGAGACATATCTGGCCGATACCGTGGACAAGGCCGTGATTACCGTTCCGGCTTACTTCAATGATAATCAGAGACAGGCAACCAAGGACGCGGGCACGATTGCGGGCCTTGAGGTCGTGCGGATCATCAACGAGCACACTGCAGCAGCTCTGGCATTCGGTCTGGACAAGGTGGGCGAGCATAAGATCATGGTCTTCGACCTTGGCGGCGGCACGCTGGATGTCACCATCATGGAGATAGGCGAGGGCGTCTTCGAGGTGCGCTCCACATCCGGAGATACGCAGCTAGGTGGCCGTGACATGGATGAGAGGCTGATGAGCTACGTCCTGGAGAAGTTCAAGTCCGAGTCCGGCATAGATCTGCGCGGTGATTCCATGGCCATGCAGAGGCTTCGTGAGGCTGTAGAAGTGGCCAAGATCGAGCTTTCCAGCGTTTTGCAGACAAACATCAACCTGCCCTACATCACCGCAGACGCCAGCGGCCCCAAGCACCTGAGCATGACGCTCGCCCGCTCCAAGCTTGAAGAGCTCATACATGATGTGCTGGAGCGCTGCCGGGGCCCAATGAGCCAGGCGCTCAATGACTCAAAGCTCGATAAGTCTGATGTCGGAAAGATTATCCTCGTAGGAGGGCCGACAAGGATGCCCGTGGTGCAGGAGTTCGTGAAGAGCTTCATGAATAAAGACATCGAGCGGGGCGTTGACCCTATGGAATGCGTAGCCATGGGCGCTGCCATTCAGGCTGGAGTCCTGGGTGGCGAGGTCAAGGATCTGCTACTATTGGATGTCACGCCTCTATCCCTCGGAATTGAGACCCTGGGAAGCGTCACCACAAGGCTGATTGAGCGCAATACCACCATTCCCACTCGCAAGAGCCAGATCTTCACCACGGCTGCAGATAATCAGACAAGCGTCGAAGTCAATGTGCTGCAGGGTGAGAGGCCACTCGCCAAGGACAATGTCTCCTTGGGAAGGTTCACCCTGGTGGGAATTCCGCCTGCCCCGAGGGGCATTCCGCAGATCGAGGTTTCATTCGACATTGATGCTAACGGCATAATCCATGTCTCGGCCAAGGACCTGGCAACCAAGAAGGAGCAGAGGCTGACAATCACCGCGCCTCACAAGCTCAGCCAGGACGAGATCAATGCCAAGGTCAAAGAGGCGGAACAGTATGCTGCGGATGATCTGAAGCGAAAAGAGGAGATCGAGGTCAAGAATGCTGCCGAATCCCTGGTTTACGCCTCGGAGAAGATGCTCAAAGATGCAGGAGATACGGCCACACCGGATCAGAAGCAGAAGATAGAAAAGGCCATTGCTGATCTGAAGAATGCCCAGACAGGCGGCGATATCTCCGAGATCAAGGCCAAGACTGAAGGACTGCAGAGCGCCATCTACGAGCTATCGGCTGCCATGTATCAGAAGGCGGCACAGGAGCAGCAGGCCCAGCAGAGCCAGGCCAGCCAAGGGCAGCAAGGTCAGACTCAGGGGCAGTCGGATCAGACGGTTGATGCCGACTACGAGGTAGTAAACGATAAGAAGTAAGGCGTCCTTACGGGCGCCTAAGAGGAAAAGGAACTGAAATAGCATGCCGGAGAAGAAGGACTACTACGAGGTACTTGGTGTAGCAAAGGATGCGAGCGAGAAGGACATCAAGACCGCCTACCGCAAGCTCGCCATGAAGTACCATCCCGACAGGTCGGACGCATCCGATGCAGAGGAGCGGTTCAAGGAGATCTCTGAGGCGTATGCAGTCCTCTCCGATGCCGATAAGCGCCAGAAGTACGATCAGTTCGGCCACGCGGGAATCAACAGTCAGTACTCGCAAGAAGATCTCTTCCGCGGTGTGAACTTCGAGGATCTGCTGCGCGGATTTGGCGGAGGAGGTGGAGATAGCATCTTCGACATGTTCTTTGGCGGAGGCAGGGGGCGGGGCCAGAACAGAGGCAGAGATCTGCGCTATGATGTCAACCTCACTTTGGAGCAGGCTGCAAGCGGCATGGAGAGCACCATTGAAGTTCCGCGCACGGAAAACTGTCCAACGTGCCACGGCAGTGGCGCCAAGCCCGGTACAAGTCCAGTTACATGCAGCACCTGTCGCGGCACGGGACAGGTGACAAGAGCCCAGAATACGCCCTTTGGACAGATCGTTACATCTGCAGGATGTCCCAAGTCCGGCGGCAGGGGGC
>CABMDX010000305.1 GCA_902385025.1 uncultured archaeon
GCGAAGACGGAAGGGGCCAGGGATGCAGAGAGGAGCCTCAGCTATGCCAACGCCGTGGAGGAGTACCACGCCAGGCTTTACCATGATATGCTGGAGGGGCTGGAGGCCAAGAAGGAGTCATATCCTTACTACGTATGCCCGGTCTGCGGCATGACTGTGGAGCGCGAGGCTCCGGCGAAGTGTCCGGTCTGCGGTGTGAAGGGGAGCATGTTCAAGAAGATCGAATAGACCTCGATATCTTTTTCTTCGGCAATACAGCAGAAATTTAATCTGTTATCATCCCTGATATCTGGAAATGGGGGCTGGAGGGCTGCGCGAGCGGATTTTGGATGGATCTCTGGTGCTACTGCTGCTCATAGCGATAGCCGATGGTGGGGAGCCTGCTCGCGTGGTTCAAGCAGAGGAGATCCTGAAGTTGATCGAGCTTGGCCAGCCGGTGGAGTACGACGGCTGCACAATCGAAGGGGACCTGGATCTGAGGGGGCTCGATCTGCCCAGGGTGCCTGTGGATCGGACCTGGCTTGAAGAATCTCTGAGCTTGCCGGATTATTTTATTCTGGGCGTCCTTGATTATGATATAATCGTCGCCTCTCCGATAAGCATCAGCAATTCGGTCATCAAGGGCTCCGTGAATCTCAACGGGACTGTCTTTCAAAATAGCGTGGTTTTTCATGGCAACAGGTTTGAAGGGCCTGCTTTTCTGGTGGGTTCGAAGTTCAATCAGGCCGACTTTAGCGACACGCAGTTCAACCGGATCGCCGACTTCAGTTGCGCGCAGTTCAACCAGACAGACTTCACCGATACGCAGTTCAACGAGACCGCCAACTTCTGGTGCGCTCAGTTCAACGAGACCGCCTTCTTCACCGGTGCGCAGTTCAACGAGATCGCCGGCTTCAGCTACGCTCAGTTCAACCGGACCGCCTACTTCCGGAACGTGCAGTTCAACCAAGAAGCTCAATTCCTGGATGCCGATTTCCTTGACCTGTCCTTCGATAACAGCCAGTTCTCCAAAGATCCATTCTTCGATAATGCTCAAATCAAAGGCCATCTCTCCCTCTACCGGACCAAGTACGACAAGCTCAATATCCGCTGGTCGAGCATACACGACCTTACCTACGACGACACCGCATACTTTCTCCTGATAGAGAACTTCAAGAAGCTGGGCTTCACAGACAATGCCGATGAATGCTACTACTCCTACCGCTACAAGCACATGTGGGAGCTTCTGCGCCAGGGTAAATTCGATAGCTGGTTCTTCGACCTTCTGGCCTGGGCAACTTACGGCTACGGCCTGCGCCCGGTGAGGCCTTTGGGCTGGTCTATGTTCTTCATCCTCGCGGGCGGTTCATTCTTCTTCTTCACGAAAAGCATCCGCAGGTCAATGGGTCGTGCGGAGCCGTCCGGAAATAGAATGCGAGCCATTCGCGGGCGGGAGAGCAAGCAGGAACAAAAGGATGTCTCTATCTGGGAGGCATTTCTGCTCAGCGCCACCTACTTCACATCCGGGGCCAGCGCCATTATCTCCGGCGCGCCCATGGAGTTTGCTCCAATTGGGAAGGCCAGGTACGTAGTGGTCCTACTGCGCCTCCTGGGCTGGGTCTTCTTCGTCATCTTCCTCAGCTCTTTGACGCGTTCGATCTAACTACGAATCGACCTTTCACGGAGCCACTGATATTGCCCTTCATCGGAGGCGTTCCCATGCAGAGCAAAAAAGATTTAGCCCCTTTCGCTCAATATGCCGTCCATGAGATCTCTAATTCTTTTGGCGCTTTGCATTCTGCTTTGCAGCGGCGGCGTCTTCTGCCAGAACAGCAGCACAAATATCGAGGATTTAAAGGCCACGGCGCTGCAGGCATTGGTAGTCGACTCTTCCGCAAAGCTTGCATCCTACAGCTTTTCCATGAAAATGGAGCAGAAAATAGATCTTGTTAATCTCACCACAGGGGAGGCCCAGAAGCTACTCACCCGCTCCATTGGCATTGGCCTTGCGAACATGACCGATCGCGCTCTAAAGCTTTCCATGGCCTCACTGACCTATGACGAGAGCGATAAGGACAACGCCAGCTCCATGGCTATAGAGGAGTATCTTATTAACGATACAATCTACCTCAAGGTGGATGGAAACTGGACTGCATTGAAGGCTCCTGGCATAGCAGAATCATGGTCAGAGCAGAGCACAATGGCTCAGCAGCTTGAAATGTTCAATCAGTCTCGCCTCACCCTGGCCGGCTCAGAGATTGTGGAGGGCCAGGACTGCTACAAGGTCCGGGCACAGATGAACATGAGCTCAATGGCAGATCAGCTTTCGGGAGAGATGGCATCTATTCTGCCTATGCAGACGAGCTACGCTGAACTCTTCAACAATATGAGCCTGGACGTTTGCTACTGGATCACCAAGGATACACATCTTCTCAAGAAGACGGATGTGCTGGAGACACTCACCGTAACCCCGCAGTCGCTCGGCCTGCCGGTTAATGAATCTGAGCCGCAGGAGATGCGAATAAATTCAGAGGCCACCGTGCTCTTTGAGGGCTATAATGAAAGTGTAAAGGTCAAGCTTCCTGCCGAGGCCCTGGCAGTCCAGCCCCTGCCCATGGAATCAATGGTCTCATCAGAAGCAGTTCCAGTTGCAGCAGCCGTCAACGAGACGATGACAAATAAGACAATTCTGGACGAGACTGGTAATGAAAACATCGCAGTCAAACTGAACGAAACATTGCCAGATGAAAGCAAGCAGGAAAATAATACTGCCCAGGCCGCTGTGACGGCCTGAAGCACATTTTTTTTGGTTTTTTAGTGCCCCAGATGACTGCCGCCAGAAGACCCTTCTATCGGCCCGGCGTCCTCGTAGCCCTGCCGCTGCCCCGTCCCCGCAAGCCGGGTCAGCATCTCTGGGGAAAGCAGCAGGCGAACGGCATTTAGGGCATGCTCTGCGGCGCGCCTCTGTGCGAGCCATGCAAGTGTCTTTTCGTCCTCTGCCTCATCCTCATGCACAAAGACCTCAATTATATGCCTGTTCGTCATGAGCTGGGCCATGATCAGGCCCGAGGAGGCCTCGTGGGCGCACATCTTGTCCTTTTCCGCAGGGCCCGGCATGCCCAGGGCCATGACGATGTCGCACTTCTCCTCTTCCAGCAGCTTTTTTGCGGCCACCGGCAGGTCCTTGATGCCTGGGACAGTATAGCGGACGATCTCCACTGAAGCTTCCTTTTTGATCGTATGGATGGCCGCGCGGGCCATGTCCACGCGGGCAAAGGTGGTGTCGGCGATGCCGATGCGTTTCATGTGATTGGAGATGATGAAAAAAGTTCTTAGGCTTATCGGTCTCAACTTAAAGCAATCCAGCTCACGCTAGGAAACTCCAACCGATACAGTTAATAAGGGGGAATTAACGTGCTGATGGTTTGTGGCCTGAGGCGGCTTTTCTATACAATCTCCCTTCCTTTACCTTTTTGCCGCCCTCGGCCCTTTTCTAATTCCCGTCCGGCAGTCCGGACGAATTGGACAATACAGTGTCATGTCAATTCTTTGCAGATTAATTTGTCGCCTGGGCACCTTTTTCTCCTGCCGGAGGTGCGGCAGGGCAGAGCAATGGCCGCGATCAGGGTGCAGGCTCTCCTTTGTATAGCTCCTGCACTCTTTGCGCCTGAAGAATCACCTCCGCAAAGCTGGTTGCGGCCCTTCCCCATGACGCCGCCTTTGCGTTGCCATTTTCCTCCAGCTCGGCCCGGTCGAGCCACCATACCGCCTCCCAATAACTGTCTTCGACCTCTGCCCACAAATCTGTGGCTTTTTCTGGCGGCCTGGTTCCCATCATTTTGACAGTTTTCCACATTGCTGCAGATGCATCTGCCTTGAGGCCGAATACAAGGCTTTCAGGTCGATTTCCAATGGTCAGGTTGACATAAGTTCCAGTCTGGCCGCCTGCCAGTGTGCCCCAGTAAGGCATCCTTGGATTTCCAGTGCATATGGCGACCTTATTATCTGCTGGGACTGTTATTGCAGAGTAGAGAGTGGCAACGTCAGGGCGGAAGCGATTGA
>CABMDX010000306.1 GCA_902385025.1 uncultured archaeon
ATCGATGGCCTGCGCGGCGGAACTGGAGCGGCCCCCAAAGTGATCAGAGATAATGTGGGAATTCCAATCGAGCTTGCCATATCGTCCCTGGATCGGCGCCTGAGAAATGAGGGCATCAGGAACAGATGCTCCATCATCGCTGCAGGCGGCATACGCTGCAGCGCCGACGTCATAAAAGCCATAGCTCTTGGAGCAGATGCAGTTTACATAGGCTCTGCGGCTCTGATTGCCATGGGCTGCAATCTCTGCCAGAAATGCTATACTGGAAAGTGCAACTGGGGAATATGCACTCAGGATCCGCGCCTGGCAGGCAGGCTGAATGTCGATATCGCTTCTCAGCGTCTGGAAAACCTGATACATGCCTGGTCTCATGAGATCGCTGAGATGCTGGGCGGAATGGGCATCAATGCCCTGGAGAGTCTGAGAGGAAACCGCGACCACTTGCGCGGCATTGGCCTGTACGAGTGGGAGCTGGAAGTGCTGGGAATAAAGGGCGCCGGAGAGTGAAGCGGCATGGCGAGGGCTCAAATGGCACAGATACAGGCGAAAAAGGCAGCCGAGGCGAAAGGAATGAAGGACATGGTTGAGATCGATGCCACCAACCTGGCAACTAAGGAATTGAATGATTGCCTCAGGGACCTCCTGCTTGCCGGCACAAAAAGAGCAGTGATCAGAAATGTCTTCGGCCAGAGGTATATCGGCACCAGGCTCTACACTCCCGAGCACCTGAAGATGGATATTGAGATCTATGGAAGAGCGGGCAATGTCCTGGCAGCCTTCCTCTTTGGACACAATATCCTTGTGCATTGCAATGCTCAGGACGGCTTTGGTAACACCATGGATGCAGGAGAAATTGTCGTGGAGGGTAGAGCAGGAGACGTAGTAGGCTTCTCCATGCGCGGAGGCAAGATCTTCATTCGGGACAGCGTCGGCTACAGAACCGCTCTGCACATGAAGGAATACGAGGATAAAAGGCCAGTTTTGATCGTTGGCGGCACATCCCAGGATTTCCTGGGTGAGTATATGGCTGGCGGGATTGTGATTCTTCTCGGTCTTCATGGCGAGTCTCACAAAGGGAACTTCATAGGAACCGGGATGCATGGGGGCGTGATTTACCTGCGCGGAAGCGTTGATCAGACGCAGGTGGGAAGTCAAGTGGAAATCTCGCCTCTGGATGATGAGGACAGGCAGATCGTGGAGCATTATGTCTCCGAGTTCCTTTTGCGCTTTCCAGAGATCGATTTCTCTGTAGAAGAGATCATGAAGGATAATTTCATCAGGCTCTCGCCCAAGTCGAAGAGGCCTTACAGTAAGCTTTATGCTTATTAAGAGGGATTAAATTGCCAGTTTATGTTGATATCAGCAGATGTATTGGCTGCCGCTCCTGCGAGGTGGCCTGCAAGCGCGTGCATGGAGGCAAGGGGCACGTCAATGTGCATATGGCCGGAGATCATGCCTCAGTTCCGGTTTTCTGCCACCACTGCGAGGAGGCGACATGCACCATGGCCTGCTACACTGGAGCGCTTCATAAGGACGGAGAGCGCACGGCCTTCGATGTGGAGAAATGCACCGGCTGCGGCCTATGCAGGCTGGCCTGTCCCTTCGGTGTGGTCTGGTCGGATAAGATCGCCCACAAATGCGACCTGTGCATAGGCCGGGAGATGCCCACCTGCATTACAACCTGTCCTGCCAATGCATTGAGCACCGATTTTGAGCTGGCCTCGCGGCGCGCTCGCACCCGGGCGGCCATGATTGCAGCCCATGGAGGTAGAAGATGATCAAAGTTGATGCGAGCAAGTGTCTGGGTTGCTTCTCATGCTCCAATGTTTGCCCAAGCCAGAACATCACTCGCAATGAGACTGCAGAGCAGAGGAGCGTTCACTGGAAGAAGTGCAAAGAGGAGTGCGATCTGTGTGTCGAGTTTTGCCCTGCAAAAGCACTGACGCTGGTTCCATTCGATGAGTCGGCTCCGGAGTCATTGCTCACATTTGACCTTGTGAGCTGCAAGATCTGCAAATCGCGCTATGCCACGATGCCCATGCTGAAGCGGATCGAATCTGTTCTGCCGGCCAATCTGCAAAAGGACTCTACGGGCCTTGATTGGATCTGGATCTGTCCTGTATGCCGGCGCAGCATAGAGGCAGAGAGGGCCACCAAGCAGATGGTGCTGGGAAGGAGCAGGAAGAGCCCCTGATTAAAGCCAGGAAAAGAGCTGCTTCCTGATAGTTTTTTATTTTTATCATAGAATCCTAAATCTCAAACCTCTGCCCGCGCACTGGGATGACAACATTTTCGATTGCAAGCCTTTTTAGACCGCATGCCATAGCCCTTGCAGCCACAGGCTCACCGTGAACGACAAATGCATGTTCGGGCCGCCCCGGTATCGCTCCAATGAATTCAAGCAGCTCTTTTTCATCTGCGTGTGCGCTGTAGCCCTCTATCGCCTCGACCTTTGCCACAACAGCATGCTCCTCCCCATAAATGCGCACATGCTTCTCTCCATCCATCAGCTTGCGGCCCAGGGTGTCTTCCGCCTGATAGCCGACAAAGAGAATTGTTGTATTTCGGTCGCCAATGTGGTTGCGCAGATGGTGCAACACCCTTCCGCCCTCGCACATCCCAGAGGCGCTGATGATGATGGCCGGTTCCCTGATTCCATTGAGCTTCTTGGAGTCATCTGCGCTGTGAGTGTACTTGAGCATGGAAAAGCCGAAGGGGTCTTTTTGCCCGTCATGCAGCAGAAGCTCATGGGTCTCCTCATCATAGCATTCTGGATGCTGGCGGAAGATCTCGGTCACGTTGGTAGCCAGGGGGCTGTCGACATACACCGGAAGGGCAGGAATCCTTTTTTCGTCCATCAATTCGTGCAGGTGATATACAACGTCCTGCGTCCTGCCGACGGCAAAGGCGGGGATGATCAGGAGGCCTCTATTTCTTGCCGTTTCATTTACAATTTGGCAGAGCTTTTCCTTTGCTTTTTCGATTGGCTCATGACTGCGGCCACCGTAGGTGGACTCAGTTATAAGGATATCAGCGCGGCCAAACGAATCGGGATCCCGCACAACTGCCGCTCCTTTTCGCCCCACGTCACCTGTGAATGCCAGTGTCCTCGTCACCGACTTTCCATTTTGCTCCTCAGTGATCTCCAGGGCAACCGTGGCAGAACCGAGAATATGCCCAGCATTCCGAAATGTCAGTCTCATGCCTGGCAGGATCTGGATGGGGCGCCTGTATTCCACGGTTTGAAATAATCGCAATGCTGCGGTGGCATCCTGCACAGTGTAGGGCGGCTCTATGGGCGGCAGTCCCTGCCTCCTATTCAGCTTGCTCACAAACCTGGCATCCGCCTCCTGAAGAGATGCCGAGTCGCGGAGCATGGCGCTGCATAGATCGCGGGTTGCGGATGTGCAGTAAATGCTTCCGTCAAAGCCATTCTTCACCAGCAGAGGCAGTTTTCCAGAGTGGTCTATGTGGGCGTGAGAGAGAACTATGGCATCTATGCTCTTTGCATTAAAGGGCATTTCCGCGTTGAGGCTGCGCGATTCCTGCCTTTTGCCCTGAAACAGTCCACAGTCCAATAAGACTCGTACTCCATTTGCCTCAACCAGATGCATCGAGCCTGTGACAGTCTGTGCGGCGCCCCAGAATTGCAATATCATCCAGATACAATCATGATTCACGGGTTTTAAGTTTATCCTTGAGCCTTTAATCTTCGTTATCCTTTTTCAGAAAATGCCCAAATAACTTTTGCATATCTGACCGCTCTATCCATTATGGAATGAACTTTTGACAACTTCGCACCATCGATTTACCTGCATCGGATAAACCGAAAAAAGAGACTTGGAATCAGGCACATAATTCCAGGTCTCCCTAGGTCAAAGGCATATTTATAAAATGTGCTGGCCCCTTATAGTGGATTAGAGCATCATATGCGGTTAGTGCATGCGACTTTTATTATACAAAATGGTTCTGTGACATTTTTAAAGTTTTCATCAAAAAATTTAATTCTCATAAGATTGTATCCTGGTCGTAGGTAGGAGATCCAAACGCCCAAACTAACTGCTCTCATCATTCTGATATTGGTGGTATTGCCTCTGGCAGTTCATGGAGATGAGGCCTCATCTAAGAACACACTCCAAGAGGTTAAAGCTAGCGAAATCCTCGCTAAAATCAAGATGGGTGACCCAGTAGAATACAGTCATGTAATAGTTCGAGGAGATTTAGATCTGAGCAAGCTAGATCTGCCAACAAAGCGCGTTAATAGAACCTTGTCAAACCAAATTTGGGGTTTATCAGAAACATCGAAAATTATTGTATCTCCTATTAAAATAAACGATTCATCATTTGATGGATTTGTGAGCTTCAGCAACGCATTTTTCAATGAAGAAATCGACTTCTCTGACTCAAATTTTACTAAAGATGTCAGCTTCATTGGAGCCACGTTCAGTGGGTATGCCGACCTCGGACGGGCCAAGTTCTATGGGGTGGCCGATTTCAAAGGAACCACGTTCAGCGGCTTTGCCAACTTCGTAGGTGCCACATTTATCGGGTATGCCGAGTTCACGAGTGCCTTCATCGGGTATGCCCAATTTGCGAGCGCCACATTCAGCATGCCTGCCAGCTTTTTTACGACTATATTTGGAGAAGCCAATTTCATGGATATCACATTTCGCAGGTATGCCCAATTCACGAGCGCCACATTCAGCAGGGAGGCAGACTTCACGAGTGCCACGTTCAGCGAGGAAGCAGACTTCATGAATGCTAATTTTTGGGAGCTGGCCTATTTCAGGGGAGCCATATTCAATGGCATAGCCAACTTTGCGCGCTCCAACTTTTATGGAACAGCAAATTTTGAATCCATAGAGTTCAGTAAAGATGCAATCCTTAATGAAATTGAGTTCAGGGACATCACTAGCTTCGATAACAGTCAATTCAATGAAAAAGCTCTTTTCGAAAATGTGATTTTTAAGAGCAAGTTTTCGCTAAATAAAACTAGATATAATAAGTTATATATTAGATGGTATAATATTAAAGATAGCGTGATTTACGACGATGAAGCCTATATGTCTCTGATGAAAAACTTTAGAGATTTGGGCTATTTCGAGGACTATGATGGCTGCTACTTCCAGTACAGGAAAGAGCATAGAGGGCAACCCTGGCCTCTTGTAAATGGCGTGGATGAACCAATTCTGAAAAGCATTGATTTTCTTCTTGAATGGTTTTATGGCTACGGCACAAGGCCCATCAATGCCATATACTTCTCCATAGCCATAATCATAGTTTTCGGGATCTTTTGGAGAGCTATCGGCTTGGGCGGACCGGATAATGTGACTGGAGAGGATAACGACGACTGGGAAAGGCCAGATGATATACTGGATATACTAAGTTTCAGCGCTACCGTATTCCTCTCTGGCACGAGACTCTTTATAGATCCTCCAGACCTCCCTCGGATAAGGGGACGATCTAGATCTCTGGTAAAGAAGTCCTTCACCGTAGAAAGAATCCTAGGTGCACTCTTCTCAATTCTGTTCTTCCTGGCTATCAGCAGGACCGTAGTGAGATAAGTGATCCTTACGAAACATAGCACGACTGATACTATGATCAGAATAGCTCGACAAAATTGAAGTGCTAATTTGCAGTCTGTCGCGATCTCTTCATATGTCCCACTCTGCTCACGGTTTGATCTGTATGCTTGTGTTCAATGCAAACGATAATAGTTATCTGATTTCGGTCATTATCTATCCTGATTAGAATGAACACCCTCCTTTAAGTTATGGTGCCCCAGAAACATTCAACCTCGTAGAGCCTAAAGCTCTCTTCAAGGATTGCACAGTTAAGATTATATCTATTTGCAGCACAAACACATTAGGTGGTTTTTAATGGGAAAAGACATACGCAATACTGAAATTGCTCGCGCTATTGAAGCCTATTTTGATGCAACCGCTCAGGGAAATGAAGGGGATTCCGAAATAGAATTGTTGGAGTTGGAGGGTAGCGCGCTTAAATATAAAATCAAAGTTAGGCATCGCCAAACGCAAAAAATCCGTATTCCCGGAGATGGAAAGAAGACCATAGTTATTTACAGCCTCACTGAAAACGTGGAGGGAATAATTGATGTATTGCATCCTGATCCAAAGGACCTGAAGGTCTGCTTCAATTCACCTGTTGGAAAATTATGCGTTAACTTAGACGATCTTATTAAAATAATCGCCGCAGCAATATGATTTTGATCGAGCTGATTTCGGCTCCTGGTAGTATGTGTAACCTGCAATCCATACCCTCTTTTTTCGATATGCGTCAAATGTTGAGATATCATTATAAGTAGACTTCCAGGCTCAAAGCTCTGATGGTGTATGATAGATTCCAAAATATCGGATAGCGTGCTGGCGCAAGGCAACGGGATGCGACGCACGCCTACAAGGCGGAAGCTGTTGCTGCCAGGCAGAAGGCCAGGCTGATAAAGGGTGAAAGCTCTGGAGTTGCCCGGGGTTCAAGGACGGACGGCGTGATGAAAGTGCCCTGCGGGTTCTTGAAGGATCTCATATCTTCGCCTCCTCGGGATTACTGTCGGTATCAGCTCCCGCCGCTGGGTGTCGTGTGCTGTGGAACTGTTGCCCGCGGTTTTCGAGAGTTGTGAATCTCAGGAGTATGTGTAATATGAAAAGATTTTATATTTTCTCAACCGTTTTTTAGATATGACCAAAATCACCTTTGCCTATTTGACGGTTCCAGACTTTATGGATATGAATCTTCGACAATTGTCATATATCGAAAAAAACGGCATCGGATAGACTGAGAAGGCGGTGTGGGACACAGAGCGCAAAATCATGTCTTGAGAGGGCAAAAGCATAGTTATAAAAATGTGCTATCACTGCATCCAAGTGTGTGCAACTTGCAGACCAATAAATCTATAAATTAGTTATAACTAATAAAAAGAATATGAGCGCAGATGTGGGCATTGTTAGTGGCATAGGTAAGGTAGTTGGTGCCAAGCTTACCCGAAATGAGATTGCACAAATCAATAAGCTCGTTGAGGCTGGTTTCTACCTTAATCCCTCTGATTTCATCCGTGAAGCTGTCAGGGAAAAGCTGGCGGCTATCAAGGTCATTGAATACCGTGATGTAGACTACCAGATAGCTAAGAAGGAAGTAGCTGGGTACTTCCAGATGAAAGGCGAAGCATATGCCTCCGATGCTAGCACCGATCTGCAGCTTGATTACGAGCTTGTATGTAAGATCATGGATGAACTGGAGAATGAAGGCAAGATGGAGACGGCCTGAATGAAGGGCTATGAGGTTGGCGACTCAATCCATGGGCATCGGATAATAGCGGAGGCCAGAAAGGTAAGCGATCCTGTGGTTATTATCAAAAGTGCCAGGCATAAAGCGCAGAGGATAGTTCTAACTGAAAATGCCTTAGCCATAATTGATAGAAAAGGCCGATGGTGCAACCAAGGCCCGTGATCGGCACTACGGATAAATTGTGCACAAAACAAATGCCGGTGAAAAGAGGATGAATCCACAGAGGTACGCCCACGTCCCTGGCCAGCACCAGAACGTGGGAGTGCCTCTGTGGATTCATCCTCATTTCACAGGCATTTGTTTTGTGCACGATTTATCCGTAGTGCGGATCACGGG